>NZ_PNOZ01000050.1:0-47807 GCF_002879555.1 Verrucosispora sp. ts21
CCGCGAGCCGCCTCGGCACGGCTCAGTGCATCAGCCAGAGGGAGGGGGTGGGTGGTGCCTACGGGGAGTCCGCCGCCGAAGAGGGGTATCTCGGCGAACTCGGCAAGCACCGGGGCGTCGATCGCGAGCCGGCGGAGCGCAGAGGTCACCACGGGCATCCGGGCCCGCCCCGCACCGTCGTCGATCTTCAGCGCGAGGGCGCCGACGCCGGGCACGGCCGCGGCGATCACGCCTTCCGCGCCCACCTTGGCCAGCAGTCCGGGTACGCCGCGCATCAGCCGGGTGTCGTCCGCCTCGGTGCCGCCGACGATCTCCGGGTACGCCCGCATCGCGTCGGCCACCGTCCGCTCCAGGGTTCCGGTCTCGGCCGACACCAACCGCAGGTACGCCCGGGCGAGCCCGGTCAACGACACCGCCAATACCGGTGCGCCGCACCCGTCCACTCCGACCGCCGCCGCCTGCTCACCGGTCAGGTCCTCGATCGCGTCGCGCAACCGCTGCTGCAACGGGTGCTCCGGCCGCCAGTAACCATCCACCGGCCAGCCGGCGGATCGGCAGGTCAGCAGCATCCCGGCGTGCTTGCCGGAGCAGTTCATCTGGATCCGGGTGGGGCCGCCGCCGGCTCGCAGCACCGCCTCCCGCGCCTGCTCGCCGACGGGCAGATCCGGCGGGCAGTGCAGCGCCTCCTCGTCGAGCCCGGCATCGGCGAGCAGCCGGGCGACCCGGGCCAGGTGGAACTCCTCCCCCGCGTGGCTGGCCGCCACCAGCGCCAGGTCGGCGGGGTCGGTCAGCGGCAGCCCGGCCCGGAGCATGCCGACCGCCTGCATCGGCTTGTTCGCAGAACGCGGGAAGATCGGCCCGCTCACGTCACCGGCCGCGTCGAGCACGGCACCCGTGGCGTCGAGCACCACCACCGAGCCGCGGTGCACGCCCTCCACGAAGTCGGACCGGACCACCTCGGCGAGCGGCACGCCGCCCGCGTACGTCTTTCCCACGGTGTGGACGGTACCGACGGTTGATGGGGTGCCGACGTCGGGGTGAGCAGGGACTCCCCCTCCGGGTGTACAGCGACGCCCGACGGGGCAGCCCTTACAGGCCGAGCAGTTCGCGGGCCTGGGTGGTGTTCAGCGGTGGACGCTGGGCGAGCTGGGCGAAGCCGACCGCCCGGGCGACCAGCTGCATGTTCGACTCCACCGGGCGTCCCTTGGCGTACGTGACGGTGTCTTCCATACCGACCCGCAGGTGGCCGCCGGTCGACAGTGAGGCCAGCATCACCGGGATGGTGCTGCGCCCGACGCCGGTCGCCGAGAAGGTGGTGCCCTCCGGCAGGTCGCGCAGCATCTGCTGAGCCGCGACCAGGGTCGCTGTGGTGCCGGGCATACCGCCGGGTACGCCCATCACGAAGTCCACGTGCACGTGGCCGCCGTGCGGCAGGCCGTACCTGTCGAGCAGGCGGCGCAGCGCGGTCAGGTGACCGAGGTCGAAGATCTCGTACTCCGGCACGATGCCGCGTTCCTGCATCCGGGTGTGCAGGTCGACGATGAACTCCCAGCGGTTGAGGAAGACGTCGTCACCGAAGTTGACGGTGCCCATGGTGCAGGAGGCCATGTCCGGTGCGGCGTCCAGCACGGCGAGCCGGTCGGCCTCCGGGTCGGTGACCGCGCCGCCGGTGGAGAGCTGCACGATCAGGTCGGTGCTCTCCCGCAGTGCCGACACGGTGGCCCGCAGTCGTCCCAGGTCCAGGGTGGGCCGGGCCTCGTCGTCACGGATGTGGACGTGGATGATCGAGGCGCCCAGCGCCTCGCACTCCTTGGCGGTCAGCAGCAGTTCGTCCAGGGTCACCGGCAGCGCCGGCACCTCCGTCTTGGCCGACTCCGCGCCGGTGGGGGCAACCGTGATCAACGTCCCTGTTGTCATGCCGGCGATCCTAGAACGCCCGCTGAAGGTACTGGTGTTAACAGGGGGCCCCGCCTCTACCGGAGGCGTTAATAAGGTGCCCTTCCTTACTCCCGGTCGATGGCGGCGGCGCTCTCGCCGACGCGCAGCACGGCGTCGTCGGGCACCGAACGCTTGACCACCGCGAGCGCGACCTGACCCAGCTCGTGGTGGTGCACGGCGGTGCCGACGAAGCCGACCGTACGACCGGCGAGTTCGACCGGGGTGCCGGCGACCGGCAGTTGGTCGGTGGTCACCCCGTCCAGGTGCAGCAGGACCAGCCGACGCGGCGGACGGCCCATGTTGTGCACCCGGGCGACCGTCTCCTGCCCCCGGTAACAGCCCTTGTCCAGGTGTACGGCCGGGGCGATCAGGTCGACCTCGGCCGCAATGGTGCGATGGTCGGTGTCGACGCCGACCCGGGCCCGTCGGGCGGCCACCCGCACCGCCTCGTACGCCCACAGCCCGGCGACCCCGACCCCGCCGTCGCGCAACCGGGCGACCACCTGGTCCATCGCGGTCCGGGGCACCAGCAGGTCCACGCCCAGCGGCCCGAGTCGCGCCCACCCGCCCGACGGCAGGGGCTTGACGTCGTAGCGGGCGGTGGGCCGGGGCGGCACCTCGCCGGAGCGGAACTTGGGCCCCGGTACGCCGGTGACGTCCGGCGCGTTCAACGTGGGCACGTCGAGCAGCGCCAGCGCTTCGGCCACCCGGGGCCCGACCAGCGACAGCAACGCTTGATCGGCGGTGACGTCACGCGGCTCGACCCGGCTGAAGAACCGCATCTTCTCCAGGTAGGTCAGCAGGCCCTCGGTCGCACCCGGCTCGGTGTCCAGCCAGGTGGTGTCGCCGTCCTCGGCGACCATGGCGTGCTGTTCGATGTGCCCGTTCGGCGAGAGCACCAGCAACTCGGTGCCCTGCCAGGGGCCCAGCTCGGCCAGATGTTGCGTGGTGAGGGTGTGCAGCCAGGAGATGCGGTCCGCACCCGGCACCGCGATCACGCCCCGGTGGGATCGGTCCACCAGGCCGACCTCGGTGTCGAGCAGGCGCTGCTCGCGCATCGGGTCGCCGTAGTGGGCCGCCACCGGGCGCACCCCGGCCGCCACGTGCGCCGGCTCCGGCTGGTCGCGGCTGGACTCGTCGAGGCTCTCCACGGCCACCGCACCCGCGATGTCGATCATGCTGGACTCCCGTCCCCGCAGCGTGCGCAGTTGCCGAAGAAGGAGACGTGGCCGATGTCCATCCGGAAGCCACGTTCCCGCGTCAACTGCTCGGCCAGCGGACGCATCAACTCGGGGTCCATCTCGTCGATCGCGCCACACTCGCGGCAGACCAGGTGGACGTGCTGGTCCTCACCGGCGGCGTGGTAGGTCGGCGACCCGTGGGACAGGTGGGTGTGGGTGACCAGGCCGAGTCGTTCCAGCAGTTCGAGCGTGCGGTAGATGGTGGTGATGTTGACCCCGGCGGCGACTTCGCGCACCGCCGTGTGCACCTGCTCCGGCGTGGCGTGCCCCAGGTCCAGCACCGCTTGCAGGATCAGCTGCCGCTGCGCCGTCAGCCGCAGGCCACGGGAGCGGAGCAGTTCCGCGAGGGAGGATTCGGACACCCTCCGATCATAGTTCGGCCGTCTCCGAATCGTTCGACGGAGACCGCTGTCCGTCTATCCTGCCCAGTTGTGGAGGTCACACGGATCGGCGTACTCGGTCGAGGGTTGCTATCGGTCACCGAGCCGGTACTGCGCGGCGACGACCTCGGTGTGCTGCGCGGCGACGGGCTGTTCGAGACCATGCACCTGCGGGACGGGCGGCCCTGGCTGCGCGAGGCGCACCTGGCCCGGCTGCGGGCCGGCGCCGCGGCGGTGGAGCTGCCCCTGCCCGACGACGCGGCGCTCGTCGAACTCCTGGATACCGTCGCCGCCGGGTGGCCGACCGAGGTCGAGGGCGCCTTGCGGCTGGTCTGCACCCGCGGGCCCGAGGGCGGCGGCCCACCGACGGTGTACGCCACCCTCGCCGCCGTCCCGGCCGCGGTCCGGCAGGCCCGACACGACGGGGTACGGGTGGCGACGCTGAGCCTGGGGGTACCCGCCGACGCCCGCCCCGAGTTGGACTGGTTGCCGGCCGGGATCAAATCGACGTCGTACGGGGCGAGCACGGCGGCCCGCCGATGGGCCGCCCGAGCCGGGGTGGACGACGTGCTCTGGGTCTCCTCCGACGGCTACGTCCTGGAAGGGCCGACCGCCAACGTGGTCTGGTCGACCGGCGACACGCTCTGCACGGTGCCGGCCGCGCGCACCGGCATCCTGCCCGGCACCACCGTCGCCTGGCTGCTCGCCAATGCCGCCGAGGTCGGCTGCCACGCCGCCGAACGCATGGTCACCCCGGCCGAGCTACGGGACGCCGACGCCGTCTGGCTCACCTCGTCCGTACGCGGTCTGGTGGAGGTGCACACCCTCGACGGCGAGCCGCTGTCCCGCAGCCCGCGTACCCACGCGCTGCGGGACCTGCTCGGCTTTCCGCTGCCCTGACCGTCGGGTCAGCCGGCGACCCGGATGAGCCGGGCGGACAGGTGCGGCGTCAGCGGCTGACCCACGGCCGCCATGTCCTGCGCGTACAGCAGGGCACCCTCGACGATGCCGAACAGCCGGTGCCCGGCGGTGACCTCCTTGGCGGTGGCGGTACGCACCACCGCGTCGGTCACGAACTCGATCTGGGTGCCCTTGCGCCGACCGATGTGCAGCTCCATCACCCCGGTCGGGACGGTCAGCAGCGCCTCCAGTTCGTCGGTGACCCGGTCACCGTCGAGTACCGGCCGCCACCAGCCGACCTCCCGTCCCGCCGGGCGCACCGGGCGGGACTGCTCGTCGAGAATCCACGCCCGCGACTCGTACGACAGGAACGGCCGCCCGTCGTGGCTGATCCGGATCTCCTGGGCGAAGTCGAAGTCCTCGATGGTGGGGAAGCCACCCCGACCCCGGCCCCGCCACACCCCGATGTACGGCAGCAGGCCGTCCAGGGTCGGGTGCAGCTTCGGCCCCACCCGCAGGTCGTGGCTCTCCTCGTAGGGGTACGGTTCGACCGGCGGCGCGTTCAGCCACGGCGGCGGTGCCAACGGATTGTCGTCACTCATCACTTGCCTCTTGAGATGCGGACGGCCAGGTAGATCAGGCCACCGGCGAGCGCGCCCAGGCCGGCGACCAGCAGGCTGACGAACCCGATCTCGGTGACCATCCGACTCATCCTATGCTGGGCGCCATGGCCCGCTCTCTCGTCGTCAAGGCCACCGCCGGTGCCGATGCACCCGAGCGCTGTGCCCAGGCGTTCACTGTGGCGGCCACCGCCGCTGCCGCTGGTGTGCACGTCTCGCTCTGGTTGACCGGCGAATCGACCTGGTTCGCGCTGCCCGGGAGGGCGCAGAACTTCGAGTTGCCGCATTCGGCGCCGCTGGCCGAGCTGCTGCACGTGATCCTCACCACCGGCACGGTGACGGCCTGCACCCAGTGCGCGGCCCGCCGGGACATCGGCACCGACGACGTCATTCCGGGAGTGCGGATCGCCGGCGCGGCGGTGTTCGTGGAGGAGACGATGGCCGAGGGAGCGCAGGCGCTCGTCTACTGAGCCCTGGCTGCTCGATCGTCAGTAGCCGGAGCCGGCTTCGGCAAGGCGACGGAACCTGCCCGGCAACTCGGACTAATGCCTACGATTCGGGTGTGACCGAGGCGATCGAGCAGTTCTTTGCGACCTTGCCCGCCCGCGCCCCGCAGCTGCTGCGCAGCTCGCTCACCGGCACGCTTCGGATCGACCTCACCGACGACGGCCGCACCGAGCACTGGGTGCTCCGCATACGGCCGGGCGCTCTCGATATCGACCGAGGGCCGGCCGAGGCCGACGCCATCTGGTACAGCAGCGTAGATCTGTTCGACCGGCTGGTGACTGGCCGTTCTCAGGCGATAGCCGCGCTGTTTCGCAACGAGAGCACGTTCAGCGGACGGGTGACGCTGTTCCTGGCGTTCCGGCTGTTCTTCCCGCCCGCACCGGGCACCAGGGACCCGCGCGAGGTGGCCCGGGAGAAGGTCAGGCGGGCCCGGTGAAGGAGCTTGTCAGCATCCTGGACGGCAACACCTTCCTGGTCAGTGATCGCTGTGGGGACATCGAACCATCCCTCGACTTTCCGACCGGCCTGTTCGCCTTCGACACCAGGTTCCTCTCCACCTGGCTGCTGCTGCTCGACGGAGAACGGCTGCAACCGCTCTCCGTCGACGACGCGGAGTCCTACCGGACCCGCTACTTCCTGGTGCCCGGCGAGCCCACCCACTTCCTGGACACCAAGGTCTCGATCATCCGGAACCGGGCCATCGGCGACAGCTTCGACGAAGACCTGACCGTGCTCAACCACTCCGGGAAGGAGATGACGTTCACCGTCCGACTCGAGATCGGCGCCGACTTCGCCGACCTGTTCGAGATCAAGGACGTGCAGCACAAGCAGGGCGACCTCACCGTCGCGGTCGAGGATCACGCGCTGCGCCTGACGTACCGGCGGGAGGCGTTCCACCGCGAGACGGTGATCCACAGCAGCGCACCCGCGGCGGTCGACAAGCGGGGAATGACCTTCTCGATCCAGATCGGTCCGCACGGCGAATGGACCACCCACCTGAGGATCTCCACGGTGATCTACGGCGCGCGGGGTGAGGACGTCCGCACCGGGCTGCCGATGGCGGGCAGCCGCAGCACGGCGGCGATTCAGGCTGAACACGCGGAACTCGTCGCGAACGCGCCCAAACTCGTCTGCGACTGCGAACCCCTGGCCACCGCGTACCGGCGCAGCCTGGAGGACCTGGCCGCGCTGCGGTACGAGTCCATCGCCCTCGGCGTCCGGCTGATGGCCGCCGGGCTGCCCTGGTTCATGACGCTGTTCGGTCGGGACAGCATCATCACCTCACTGCAGGTGCTGCCGTTCCTGCCGGACATCATCCCGCCCACGTTGATGATGTTGGCCGGGCTTCAGGGCCACCGGATCGACGACTTCCGCGACGAGGAGCCCGGCAAGATCCTGCACGAGCTGCGCTACGGCGAGACCGCCGGGTTCGAGGAGCAGCCGCACTCGCCGTACTACGGCGCGGCCGACTCCACCCCGCTGTTCGTGATCCTGCTCGACGAGTACGAGCGGTGGACCGGCGACAGCACGCTCATCAAACAGCTGGAGTACCCCGCCCGGGCGGCGCTGAACTGGATGGACACGTACGGCGATCTGCTCGGCACCGGCTACCTCTGGTATCAGACCCGCAACACCCGCAACGGGCTGGAGAACCAGTGCTGGAAGGACTCCTGGGACGGGATCTCCTACTCCGACGGGCGGCTGCCGGGCTTTCCCCGCGCCACCTGTGAGATGCAGGGCTACGCCTACGACGCCAAGCTGCGCGCCGCCCGGATGGCCCGACTGTTCTGGAACGACCCGCAGTACGCCGACCAGCTGGAACTCCAGGCCGCCGCGCTGAAGGAACGGTTCAACCGGGACTTCTGGCTGCCGGACAAGGAGTACTACGCACTGGGTCTGGACAGCGACGGCACTCCGGTGGACGCGCTCAGCTCCAACATGGGGCACCTGCTGTGGAGCGGCATCGTCGACGAGTCGCGGGCCGCCCGGGTCGCCGAGCACCTGCTGGGACCACGCCTGTTCTCCGGATGGGGGGTTCGCACCCTCGGCGACGACCAGGGACGTTACAACCCGATCGGGTACCACGTGGGAACGGTCTGGCCGTTCGACAACTCGCTCATCGCCTGGGGTCTGTGGAAGTACGGCTTCCGGCAGGAGGCCGGGCAGATCTGCGAGTCGATGCTCGGTGCCTCGCGCTACTTCGACGGCCGGTTGCCGGAGGCGTTCGCCGGCTACGAACGCGACCTCACCGAGTTTCCGGTGCAGTACCCGACTGCGTGCAGCCCGCAGGCATGGTCGGCGGGCACCCCGCTGCTGCTGGTCCGGGTCCTGCTCGGGCTCGAACCCGAGGGCGAACACCTGATCATCGACCCGTACGTGCCGGAGGGGATGGGTCGGGTGGAGCTGCTGGACATCCCCGGCCGGTGGGGTCGGGTGGACGCGCTGGGCCGCAGCCGCGACCGTGACGACGAGTGAGGGCGGTTCAGTCGGCGCATCCGGTGGTGGCTGCCAGGACCGTTCGGTCCTCGTACAGCTCGACAAGCACCGCCACGCCGTCGTGTCGGTAGGCGTACAGCTGGTCGGTGGCCACCACGGGCGTCCCACCGGCCAGGGGCGCGAGCGCGGCCTGGGGTGACTGCGCCGCGGCCGCGACGTCGGCCCGGCGGGTACGCGCCACCCCGCCGCTCGGGCAGGCCACCTGCATCAACTCGTCCGGTCCTCCGGCCTGCACGCCGAGGGCGGAAAGCGCGGCGCTCAGGGCCGCCGACTCGGGGCCTCGTGGGTACTCCGGCAGTAACGAAGCGAGAACAGCGTCGGCGGGGCGGCAGCCCGTTTCGACGCTCAGGCGCACCCGGCCGTCGGCGACGGTACGACCCGAAACGGTGACGAACTCCCCCGCGTCGGCGCGCAGCCGGGGGCCGTCGGAGGTGAGCCGGACGCCGGCCCGCCAGGTCGAGGGCAGTCCCTCCGCGACCCGCTCCAGCACGGCCCGCTCCTCACCGGCCGGCACGGCCAGCTCGACGTGGCGGCGCAGGATCGCGCCGTCGGCGAACGGGGTGACCCGGCAGCCCTGCTCGAACTCGGCCGGTGCCAGCGCGTACACCGTGCCGGAGGCCGCCGCGACCAGCTCGCCGATCGCGGCCTCCACGCGCGGCATGGCCTGGGCCATGGTGCGCTGCTCGCGTACCGTCGGCGGATCGTTGCGGGCCGAGTGCCAGGTCAGGCCGGCGAGCAGCACCCCCCAGACCACGGTCAGCGCGACCAGCCACCGCGGCCAGCCAGGGCCGGACTCGGGTGGCGGCGGGCCGGCGGAAGGGGCGTACCCCGTCGGGGCTGTACTGCTCACCCGGTCATGGTGTCACGCGTGGCGACTCTGCCCGGGCCGGGTCAGCGGTGCGGTGTCAGTTCTGGTCCTCGACGGCGTCGGGGGGTGCGGTCAGGCGGTAGCCGACCCCACGGACGGTCTGCACCTGGGGCCCACCGGGCAGGGCGCGCAGCTTGCGCCGCAGTCGCTTGACCGCCGAGTGCAGGATCGCCGTGTCGCCGAGGTAGGCGCCACCCCAGACCGAGGCGAACAGCCGCTCGTAGCTCCACAGGCTGACCGGCGAGCTGGCCAACCGGGCGAGCAGCTCCCGCTCGGTACGGGTCAGCCCCAGCGGTACGCCCCGCCAGCTGACCAGGTGCCCGGCCCGGTCGATGACGAGATCGGCCCAGCCGCCCGCAGCGCCGGCCCGACGTTCAGGAGGTCGGGCATCCGTCAGATCGGGCTCGCCCGGTGGCTCGGGAAACATCGCTCGCAACTGAGCCAGGTCGGCGCAGATCACCACCGGACCCACGCCGTCGAGTCGTTGGACCACGCGCTGCCGCACAGCGGCGTCGGAGCTGACGCAGACCAGGATCGGGATCTCCACACCGGACACGTTGCCTCCCCACGAGCCCGCGCTGACCTGCGACTTCCCATCAATCGACAACGACGGCCACCGATGACTCCCGGCAATGAGCCTAACGGTCAGGATCGCGCCTCGTCACTGACCGAGTACTGACCGACATCTTCCATTGATCACTGATCGTCGGCGCAGAAGCATGACTCTCAGCGGGCGGGCACCACCACCAGCCACCCACATCGTCCGACCGCTCCGCGGTGTCACGATCCGGCCCGCGGATGCCCGGCCCGAGTCGATCGGGACGACGACGTGGGGGAGGAACCTTTGTTCACACGACCATCCGCACGCTCACCACGATGGCGGGCGGTGGCGGTCGCGACCGCTGCGCTGCTGGCCGTCACCGCCCAGCCCGCGGTCGCCGCGCCGGCACCGCAGCCGGCACCACAGCGGGCCACCGTCGACCAGGCGTTGGTGGACCGGCTCGCCACCAGCGACACCACCGCGTTCCTGGTCTACCTGCGGGAGACCGCACCGCTGGCCGAGGCCGCGAAGACGCGCGATGCCGACGAGCGGGCCCGCACCGTGCACCGGCTGCTCACCAGCACCGCCGCCCGCAGCCAGGCCGACCTGCGCGAGCTGCTCGACGAGCGGAAGGTACCGCACACCGCGTACTGGATCGCCAATGCGATCCGGGTCGAGGGCGACAAGGCGTTGGTCGACGAGATCGCCGGTCGGCCCGAGGTGTCCCGGATCGCGCCGAGTCGCAGCTACCCCCTGCTGCTGCCGACCTCCAGCGAGGCGACCCGGGCGCGGACCGCCGCCGTCGAGTGGGGGCTGACCAACATCAACGCGCCCCGGGTGTGGGACGAGTTCGGCGACCGCGGTGAGGGCATCGTGGTGGCCAACATCGACAGCGGCGTGCAGTACGACCACCCGGCGCTTGTCGCCTCCTACCGGGGCAACCTCGGCGGCAGCTTCGACCACGCGTACAACTGGTTCGACCCGGCCGGGATCTGCACCGGCACCGCGCCGTGCGACAACAACGACCACGGCACCCACACGATGGGCACGATGGTCGGCGACGACGGGGCCGGCAACCAGATCGGGGTGGCACCGGGCGCGAAGTGGATCGCCGCCAAGGGCTGCGAGTCGCGCAGCTGCTCCGACGCCTCCCTGCTCGCCTCCGGCCAGTGGGTGCTCGCGCCCACCGACGCCAACGGTCAGAACCCCCGGCCGGATCTGCGTCCCGACATCGTCAACAACTCCTGGGGCGGCGACGGCGGTGACCCCTGGTACCAGCAGACCGTCGCCGCCTGGCGGGCCGCCGGGATGTTCCCCGTCTTCTCCTCCGGCAACGACGGCCCGAGCTGCGGCAGCGCCGGCTCCCCCGGTGACAACGCCAACGCGTACGCGGTTGGGGCCTACGACGTGAACAACGCCATCGCCAGCTTCTCCGGTCGCGGCTCCGGCACCGACCTGATCAAGCCGAACATCGCGGCACCCGGCAGCAACGTGCGCTCCAGCGTCCGCAACGGCGGGTACGCCTCGGCCAGCGGCACCTCGATGGCCGCGCCGCACGTGTCCGGCACCGTGGCGCTGGTCTGGTCCGCCGCGCCGAGCCTGCGTGGGGACATCGCCGCCACCGAGGAACTGCTGGACCGCACCGCCCGCGACGTCGACGCGACCACCTGCGGCGGCACTCCGGCCGACAACAACGTCTTCGGCGAGGGCCGGCTGGACGCGTACGCGGCGGTCCGGGACGCGCCCCGGGGCGCGATCGGCCGGGTCACCGGCCGGGTGACCGACGCGGCCGACGGCGACCCGGTCAACGGCGCGACCGTGACCGACGGCACCCGCACCACCAGCACCGGCCCCGACGGTCGGTACACGCTGAGCGTGCCGGCCGGCGAGAGCACGGTGACGGTCAGCGCCTACGGGTACGCCGGCCAGTCGGCGACCGTCACCGTCGCCGAGGGCGGTGCCGTCACCCGCGACTTCGCGTTGACCGCCAACCCGACGGTCACCGTGAAGGGCAGGGTCACCGACGCTTCCGGCCACGGCTGGCCGTTGTACGCGCGGATCGAGGTGGCCGGCCGGCCCGGCGGTCCGATCTTCACCGACCCGGTGACCGGGCGCTACTCGTTCACCGCGCCGGGTGGCACCTCGTACCGGCTGACCGTCACCGCCCGGTACCCCGGCTATCAGAGCGTCACCCGTGACGTGGCGGTGGCCGCTCGGGACGTGACGGCCGATATCGCCGTACCGGTCGAGGCGAGCTGCGTCGCCGCCGGTTACTCGGGCCAGTTCGGTGCCCCGCTGCTGACCCAGAGCTTCGACGGCACGAGCGCGCCGTCGGGCTGGACGGTGACCAACCGCACCGCCTCCGGTGGCTGGGTCTTCAACGACCCGCGCTCGCGCGGCAACCTGACCGGCGGCTCGGGCGGGTTCGCCATCATCGACAGTGACGCCCTGGGCAGCGGCAACACCCAGGACACCGACCTGGTCGCCCCGCCGCTGAACCTGTCCGGCGCGACTGCACCGGTGCTGCGCTTCCGCAGCGACTGGCGGGCGGTCGGCATCACCGACACGGCCGACATCGACGTCTCGACCGACGCCGGAGCGACCTGGACCAACGTCTGGCACCAGACGTCGAGCCGGCGTGGGCCCCGGGTCGAGGAGGTGCCGCTGACCCCGGCCGCCAACGCCGGGTCGGCGCTGGTCCGATTCCGGTTCAACGGCACCTTCGCCTGGTGGTGGCAGGTGGACGACGTGGAGGTGGTCAACCGGGAGTGCACGCCGGTGCCGGGCGGCCTGGTGGTGGGCACCACCACCGACCGCAACACCGGTGAGGCGGTCAACGGGGTGACGGTGGTCAGCGACGACCAGCCGCAGGACCGCGCGGTGTCGGCGGCCACCCCGGAGGACGCCGCCCAGCCCGACGGCTTCTACTGGATCTTCTCCACGCTGACCGGTACCCGGCCGTTCACCGCCAGCCGGACGCCCTACCAGTCGCTCACCAAGGACGTCGCGGTGGTCGAGGACGGGGTGAAGCGGACGAACTTCGCGCTCCGCGCCGGGCGGGTGACGGTCAGCCCCACAAGCATCGAGTCGCACCAGCGGCACGGCGTCGTACGGACCACAAAGGTGACGGTGAGCAACACCGGTAGCGCGCCCGCCGAGGTGGATCTGCTGGAGCGGTCCGGCCAGTTCGAGCTGCTCACGCAGGGTGCTGGCGCACCGCTGCAGGTGCAGAAGATGAAGGGCATCAGCAAGGAGCGCTCCGGTGTCGCGTACGGCGGTGCCGCACCGCAGTCCGCGTCGACCGCCGCCGACGACGCGTGGAGTGAGATCGCCAAACTGCCCGCGTCGATCTACGACAACGCGGGTGCGTGGTTGGACGGCAAGGTCTACTCGGTCGGCGGTGGCAGCAGCACCGGCACCGAACGCAAGGCCTGGGTGTACGACCCGAGCGCCAACGCCTGGACCGCCCTGCCCGACCTGCCGGTGGCCCGCTCGAAGCCGGCGGCGGCAGCGGTCAACGGCAAGCTCTACGTGATCGGCGGCTGGGGTGGCGGTGGTGACACGGTTGCCACGGTCGACGTCTTCGACCCGGCCGCCGGCAGTTGGAGCACCGTCGGCGGTGCCACCAACCCGGCCCCGGTCGCGGCGGCCGGCGCGGCGGTGCTCGGCGGGAAGGTCTACCTGGTCGGTGGGTGCGCCGATGCCACCTGCACCGACAGCAACCGGGTAGTGATCTTCGACCCGGCCACGGGTTCCTTCCGTACCGGTGCCAACTACCCGCATCCGGTGTCCTGGCTGTCCTGCGGCGGGATCGGATCGTCGGTCTACTGCGCCGGTGGCACGGGCAGCACCGAGTACACCGACGCCTACCGGTACGACCCGGCGGCCGACAACTGGAGCCCGCTGCCGAGCATGCCGCTGGAGCTCTGGGGCTCGCAGTACGCGGCAGCCGGCGGGCTGCTGGTGCTGGCCGGCGGGGTGACCGACGGGTCGACGGCGGTCACCAACCGCTCCGTCGCCTTCGACCCGGCCACCGGGGCCTGGCGTGACCTGCCCAACGCCAAGTTCGGCAGGTACCGGGGTGCCGCCACGTGTGGCGCGTACAAGATCGGTGGTTCGCCCAGTTCGTTCGTGGGCAGTCCGGACAGTGAGCGGCTCGGTGGCCTGGACCTCTGCGCGGCCGAGGCGGACCTGCCCTGGCTGAGCACGTCGCCGAGCACCTTCACGCTCGCTGCGGGTGCGTCCCGGACGGTGACCGTGACGCTCGACGCCAGCACCGAGGCGGGCGTCCTCCAGCCGGGCCGGTACGCCGGTGAGCTGGCGATCGCCTCGAACACCCCCTATCCGGTGACCCCGGTGTCGGTGGAGATGAACGTGTCTCCGCCGAACAACTGGGGCAAGATCCAGGGCACGGTCACGGGTACCACCTGCGGCGGCGTCACCGTCGGCATCCCGGCGATCGTGCGGGTGAACCTGATCTCGGCCGGCACCGGCACCACGCTGACCGCCGACGCCAGCGGTAAGTACGCCTGGTGGTTGCCGCGAGGCCGGTACGAGGTGATCGTCGCCAAGGACGGTTGGGTTCCGCAGGTGCAACGTCACCAGATCGAGGCGGGCATCGTGGGCACCCTGAACTTCGCCCTCGACCCGGCTTCCACCTGCACCAGAGCCACCGGTATCTGATCCGACAACCCCAAGGTGGCCGCCGGTCGTTCCATCGACCGGCGGCCACCGCTTTTGTTGTCGAGGAAGCCGCGCGGAACGGCGGGGGTGGCGAAGACCACTTCGGCGGGGATCGTCGGGCTGTGGACGATCCTGAACCTGGTCAAACGGGTGCCTCGGTAGCACTTCGGGCGGCCCGGCCAGCCAGCCTGGCCTGCTGGTTCGCGGATCTGCCGCGCCGCGAGGACATTCACGGATGGCCCGATCGGCCGAATTTGATCACCAGACTTGGCGATCCATCAAATATCACTTAGCGTTATCGGTGAACCCCAACGCGAGTAGCGCTCACCTCCCCCTCTACCTGCGAATTGACCCCCTATGCCCGAAGTTTTGCTGACTGCATCGATTACTGTGAGTAGTCTCGTGCTGCTCCTCATCATCGGCTCCTTCGGGTACGGCTTCCTCCGTCCGGCCGTGGGCTACCAGGCGCGCCACGCCGCCCGCCCCCCGCTCTACGGGCCGGTACGCGCGGACCAGGTCGCCATCCTGATCGCCTGCCGCAACGGCGCCGCCACGATCGCCGCGACGGTACGCGCGGCGCGGGCCACCGGCAGCGACGTCTACCTCGTCTCCGATGCCTCCACCGACGACACGGCCGAACTCGCCGCCGGGGCCGGCGCCTGGGTGCTGCCGTTGACCCACAACGTCGGTAAGCCGGCCGCCCTGCACACCGCCTATGAGGCGTTCGAGCTCGGCCGTCGCTACCGGGCGGTGGCCATCCTCGACGACGACGTGGTGGTCGCGCCGGACTTCGTCACCGCCGCGCTGGCCAAGATGACTGACGAGGTCAGCATCGTGGTGGGGCACAACGCCACCTGGTGGCCGCCCGAGCGACGGTGGAACCCGTGGCTGGCCAAGCGGGCGTACAGCTACTGGATGTACCAGGCGGTGATCCGCCGGATCCAGAGCCACTTCAACGTCATGAACTGCATCTCCGGCTCGAACTCCATCTACCGGACCGAGCTGCTCGACGTGGTGCTGCCCACGCAGCCGCCGTACATCGTCGACGACACCTACTGGGTGCTGGAGACCCACCGACGCAACCTCGGCCGGGTCGTCTACGCACCCCGCGCCCTGGCCCACCTGCAGGACCCGACCAACCTGCGCGACTGGTACCGGCAGAACCTGCGCTGGATGTGGGGCACCTTCCAGGGCGTCATCGGTCACCGCGTCGGCCGGTACGCCACCCGCTTCGACTACGCGTACGTCCTGTTGATTCTGCACTGGCTGCTCTACGTGGCCGGCGGTCCGCTGACCCTCTGGCTGATCGCCACCGCAGGCCCCGGGCTGCTCCCCGGCCTGCTGTTCCTGCTGGCCGGCCACGGCATCTGGGTGGGAATCGCCGCGTGGCGGCTCCGCCACCCGCAGCTTCCGCTCTTCCTACCCGTGATCATCGTCGCTGACCTGCTGTACCGGGTGATCCTCGTGCACGCCCTGGTGAAGGCGATCCGTCAACCCACCGTCGACCGATGCGTCTGGGACTCCCCGGCCCGCATCGCCGTCGGTGCGAAGGGGTGAGGGAGGTGAGAACATGTCCGCAAACCAGGACCTTCCGCTGACCGGCGCCTCGACGGCCGCCGTCGGCCTGGTCGGCAGCATCCTGCTGGGGCTCGGCGCCCTGCTGGTGACCGTCGCCAACCTGGGCGCCAAGGCCCGCCGCAAGATCAGCTGATCGCGCGAGCGCCAGCTCGAAAGAGCAACAACCACACGGTACGGCCGTCGGGGCAACCCGGCGGCCGTACGCGTTTCCCAGGCCCGGACCACGCCCAGCAGGTACGGCGATGTTGCGGCATCGACCGGTCCCGCACCCAGCAACTTCGGCGTTGTTGCGGGACCGCCTGCCCTCCCTCGTCGGAGGGTGGAAACGGCGCGTGGCCCGGTCCCCCGACGGATGGGAGGGACACGGGCCACGCGGCCAGCGGTACGGGGGTCAGTCGCCGACCGTGACGGTCACCTCGGTGATGCCCCGACCGGCGGTGACGGCGATGTCGCCGTTGCCGTGGCGGGACAGTGCCCGCAGGGTCCAGTTGCCCGGAGCGGCGAAGAAGCGGAACTGACCGGCCGGTGAGGTCACCACCTCGGCGGTGAACTCACCGGTGGAGTCGAGCAGCCGGACGTACGCACCCGGCACCGCCTCGCCCTGCGCGGAGTGGACGACACCGGTGATGACGGTTTCCTTCTCCAGGTCGATGCTGGCGGGCAGCGGCGCGGCCTGGTCGGGTGCGGCGCAACCAGCGGCGGTGGGTGCGGTCATCTCAGGCCTCCCCGGGCTCATCGCCGAGCGCGATCGGCACGCCGATCAGCGAGCCGTACTCGGTCCACGAGCCGTCGTAGTTCTTCACGTTGGGGTGGCCGAGCAGCTCCTGGAGGACGAACCAGCTGTGCGAGGAGCGCTCGCCGATCCGGCAGTACGCGATGGTCTCCTTGCCGTCGTCCAGCCCCGCCTCGCCGTAGAGCTTGCGCAGCTCGTCGTCGGACTTGAAGGTGCCGTCCTCGTTGGCCGCCTTGGACCACGGCACGCTGATCGCGGTCGGGATGTGGCCACCGCGCTGCGCCTGCTCCTGCGGCAGGTGGGCGGGGGCGAGCAGGCGGCCGGCGTACTCGTCGGGACTGCGCACGTCGACCAGGTTCTTGGTGCCGATCGCGGCCACGACCTCGTCGCGGAAGGCCCGGATGCTGTTGTCCGGCTCGCTGGCGACGTACTGGGTGGCCGGGCGGGTCACGGTGTCCTTGACCAGCGGCCGGGCGTCCAGCTCCCACTTCTTGCGACCGCCGTCGAGCAGCTTGACGTCGCCGTGGCCGTAGAGCTTGAAGTACCAGTACGCGTACGCGGCGAACCAGTTGTTGTTGCCGCCGTAGAGGATGACGGTGTCGTCGTTGCTGATCCCCTTCTCGGAGAGCAGCGCCTCGAACTGGGCCTTGTTGACGAAGTCCCGCCGGATCGGGTCCTGAAGGTCGGTCTTCCAGTCGAGCTTGATGGCGCCGGCCAGGTGGCCGGTGTCGTAGGCCGAGGTGTCCTCGTCGACCTCGACGAAGACGACGCCCGGGGCGTCGAGGTTCTTCTCGGCCCAGTCGGCCGAGACGAGTGCGGTGTCGCGACTCATCGAATCACTCCCTGGTGAGGATGGATGGTGAGCCAGCGCGCGGAGGTCGTGGGATGTTGAATGTCGCACCACGCGCGGGACCCATAGCTAGGAACGGATCACGGGTTTGTGCGACGGCGCCGCTGCCGGGCGTCCGGTGGGTGCACCGGGATGGAGTACGCAAACCCCGAGTGCCGATGGCCGCTATGCGGCCGGAAGCAGCCCCGCCGTCAGATGACGGGGCGACACAGGCAGGTGGCCACGCGGCACAGGTCGACCGCGCGCCGTTTGGTGAGGAGCGTCCCCATGACCAGGGAGCCTACCAGTGATCCCAATTTTCTCCAGGGGCCCGACCAGCATCCGGGACGCTGAGCCCGAGGTCAGCCAACCGAGTTGATCGGTACGTCCCGCGCATCGGCGGTCACCGTCAGGCCCTGGGGCTGCGGGAGCACCTCCCGGACGGTGAGCTGGAACGGCAACTCCGGCAGCGGCACGTCGACCGAGATGCTGCGGGCGAAGTTGTTCAGCAACGTACGGGCCAGCGGGGCGCTTGGCAGCCCTTCGGCGTCGAGGTCGGCGAACCGCAGGGCGATCTGCCCCTCGTCGCTGACCACGATGTCGGCGACGCCGGTGACGGTGAGCCGCTGACCGAGGACCTCCAGGGGGGCGGTGACGGCGAGTTGCCCGTTGCGCTCACCGAGGGTCAGCCCCTCCCGGTCGAGCAGGGCCGCCAGGCTCTGATAGCTGATGGTGGCGGTGCCGTTGACCGTCTCGGCCACCACGTCGCCCTGACCGGTACGCAGGGTGTCCAGCGAGGCCCGCACGTTGCGGGCGTCCACGTCGAGGCTGGGCAGCGAGATCGCGTCGCCCTGCACCGCGCCCTGCACGTCACGCATCCGGATGGTGATGCGCTCGTACCGCCCGTCGACGACCTGGGTGAGGAACGGGAACCCACCCACCTCGACCTCCGGCGGCGAGGACTGCGCCTGCTGGCGAGCCACCTGTTGGCGAACCTCGTCGGCGATTCTGCGCTCGGCCACGCTGGCCGCCACCCGGTCGGCGATGACGACCAGCCCGACGAGGACCAGCAGCAGGACGACGAACCCGATCAGTAGCTTGCGGCCCCGTCGCCGCGGTCGCCGGTCGTACGTCTGCTCGTGGTCCACGCCGCCTCCTGTCTTCACGTACGCCGGCCTGCCTGCGTACGCCGACTGTCCTTGACGTACGCCGATCCCGGCGCACGAGTGTTACCCGGAGCCCGAATTACTCAATCACCGCCGGTGCCGCAGCGGTCGGTCACAGCAGGAGCCGACACATCAGGTACGCGGCCGGCGCCACCATCGCCAGCGCGCCCAGCGGCCCCTGCACGTGCCGGGCCGCCCACACGGTGGGCTGTTCGCCCGCCATCAGCCGACCGGCCTCGGCGTAGCTGACCGCGAGGTCGGCCAGCACGGCGACCACCGCGGCGACCAGACCGAGGATCGCGGCCCTGGTCGGAGTGAACGGGGTGACCAGGTAACTGCCGAGGACCGCGCCGACCAACGTACCGACCATCGCCCCGCCGACCACGCCCGCTGCGCCCCGGGGCACCTGGGGTGCGAGGCGGGGCCAGGCGGCGAAGGCGTCGGTCGCGCGGGCGACCGCCACCGTGACCGCGCCTGCGGTCAGGCAGACGACGATGGCCTGGGTGCCGGCGGGGATCCGACTCAGCACGATCAGCGTGGCGAAGGCGACCGTGCCGAACATGATGGTGGCGGTGGTCCGCAGCGAGTCGGTGACCCGGACCCGGTCCACCCGGCGCACCAGTTGACCGAGCACCGTGGCGAGCACCGCGCCGATCGCGATGTAGAGCAGCGGCCCGAGTCGCGCCTCGGAGCTGCGTACGGCCACCGCGTCGGCCGCCAACGCGGACAGTGCGCCGACGCCGAGCACCACCGGCAGGGCGGGTGGTCGGGTGACCATCGTCCAGCCCAGCAGGAACAGCATCTGCACGGTGAGCACCACGATCGTGAAGGGCAGCCGATGGTCGGGCCCCGACGTGTGTGCACCGAGGACCAGGCCGAGGCCGAGGAGCGCGGCGAACCCGGCGACGGCGAGCGAGAGTTGCCGGCTGACCTCGACCGGCGGCTCCGTCTCCTCCTCGTCGTCACCGTCGAGCGCCTCGTCGGAGCGGCGTGACGAGCCGCCACGGCGCAGGCGTCGCGGGCCGCCGGAGCGACGCGCCTCGTCGTTCTCCATGGTCGGGCCGGTCGACGGTGCCGCACCACCGGCCGGGGGCGGGTCGTCCGCCCACGGCTCGCGGCCGGTCTCAGGTGAGCTGGAGGGAAACACCCAACCGATGGTGCCAGACCGACCGCAAATCGCGGGTGCCAGCGTTTCCGCCAGGTTAAAACCTGAGGCGCGATCGAGGGCAGATAGGGCAAACGGGAAATCACGCCCGGGCTCGGCGCAGTCGATCGGTTACGCTCATGCCGAAACCCGCCCGTCAGCGACGCCGGGACCCACGGATGTTCCCAGCGCCATATCCGCAAGGAGTGCCGCTGGTCGCGCGCGGCCGCACGGGGCCGCCGGGACGGAGGTGATCGTGGAGATCCTGCTGCTGGTGACCGCACGAGCCGGCGAACCATCTGCAGTGCTGCCGGCACTGGACCTGCTACCGCACTCGGTACGCACCGCACCTCGCGACGTTCGCACCCTGGTCGCCGGGCCCAGCCCGGACGCCGTCCTGGTCGACGCCCGCTCCGAGTTGAGCGAGGCGCGGGCCACCTGCCGGATGCTGCACGCCACGGGGCTCGGCGTACCGCTTGTCGCGGTGGTGACCGAGGCCGGTCTGATCGCCCTGAACGCCGACTGGGGAGTCGACGACGTCATCCTCGCCTCCGCCGGCCCGGCCGAGGTCGAGGCCCGGCTGCGGCTCGCGGTCGGTCGACTCAGCAACGCGACGGCCGGGGTCGGTGGTTCCATCCGGGCCGGCGAGCTGATGATCGACCCGGACACCTATGCCGCGAAGCTCAAGGGTCGCCCGCTCGACCTGACCTACAAGGAGTTCGAGCTGCTCAAGTTCCTCGCCCAGCACCCGGGCCGGGTCTTCACCCGCGACCAGCTGCTGCGCGAGGTCTGGGGGTACGACTACTTCGGTGGCACCCGGACCGTCGACGTGCACGTTCGGCGCCTGCGCGCCAAGCTCGGCTCGGAGTACGAGTCGATGATCGGCACGGTGCGGCAGGTCGGCTACAAGTTCGTCGTGCCGTCCTCGCGCAACTCGCTCTCCGAGGCCGTCGAGTCGGCGTCCCTCGCAGCACGCCCCCTCACTGTCGAGGGCTAAATCTCGCATATGCCCCTTTTGGGCGGCTTGGCAGTTTTATGGTGACTGCCGAGTTGGCCAGCGGGAGGGGCAGCGGTGCGCGGTTACCACGGGGGCACGGGCCGAGTGCTCGGGATCATCACGCTCGTCGTGACGGCGGTGCTCGGATCGGCGTACGTGCTCGGCCGGAGCCTGGTCCCCGATCCACCGCGCCACGACTCGGCGGTCACCGCCACCGGCGCTGACCACCCCGAGTACGCCGACCAGTCCGCCGAGGCCGACCCCAGCCCCGATCACCCGTCCGGCAGCCCGTCGAACCCGGCGAGCCGGCCGGACGGGACGGACCCGAACTTCGGCCCGATGGGCACCCGGCTGAGCACCGGCACCAACGAGGTGGCGCTCACCTTCGACGACGGCCCGAACCCGGACTACACGCCGCAGGTCCTCGCCATCCTGCGGGAGTACCACGTCACGGCGACCTTCTGCGTGGTCGGGCAGAACGCCCAGGCCTACCCGTGGCTCGTCCAGCAGATCGTCGACGAGGGCCACACCCTCTGCAACCACAGCTGGAGCCATGACGTGAGCCTGGGCGGGCGGTCGCCGGATCGGATCCGCGACGACCTGCTGCGTACCAACGCCGCGATCCACGCCGCCGCGCCGGACGCGCCCGTCACCTGGTACCGGCAGCCCGGCGGCGCCTGGACCTACCCGGTCATCTCCGTCTCCCGCGACCTGGGCATGACGCCTCTGCACTGGACACTCGACCCGTCGGACTGGCGGGCCCCCGGCGCTTCCCGGATCGCCTCCGTGGTGCTGTCCGAGGCCCGAGCCGGATCGATCGTCCTGCTGCACGACGCGGGCGGTGACCGGCAGGGCACCGTCGACGCGCTCTACCGCATCCTGCCCGACCTGACCGCCCGCTTCGACCTCCACGCGCTGCCGAAGCACGGTACGTGAGGGACCCTGCCGGGTGCGGATACCGTTTCGGGGATGAGCGAGCGAACGCAGAGCGCGGGTTTGACAGGTACGCAGGTGAGCCGGCTGGACCGGCTCGATCCCGCACAGATCGCCGAGGTCGTCGACCTCGCCCGGGCAGCCGGCGACACCGACGGCGCGGACCCGCTGGACGAGCAGGTCCTGCTTCGACTCCGCGACGAGCGGGCCCCGGCGATCCACCTGGTCGCCCGTGGCGCCGACGACGAGACGCTGACCGGGTACGCGCACCTCGACACCACCGACCCGGGCACGGGTGTCGGGGTAGGACTCGTGGTGCATCCGGCGCACCGACGGCGGGGCATTGGGCGGGCGCTGGCGCAGCAGGTGCTGGCGAATGCCACCGGACCACTGCGGGCGTGGGCCCACGGCGACCACCCCTCCGCCGCGGCACTCGCCGTCGACCTCGACTTCCGTCGCGCCCGCGTGCTCTGGCAACTGCGTCGGCCGCTCTCCTCCCCGCAGCCCGAACCCCGCCTGCCCGACGGGGTGACCCTGCGCGCGTTCCGTCCCGGTGCCGACGACGAGGCATGGCTGGCCCTCAACGCCCGGGCCTTCGCCGATCACCCCGAGCAGGGCCGGTGGAGCGCCGACGATCTGCGGGTACGCCTCGCCGAGCCGTGGTTCGACCCGGCCGGCTTCCTGCTCGCGGTCGAGTCGGCGACCGACCGGCTGCTCGGCTTCCACTGGACGAAGGTGCACGAGCGTCCCGGCTCGGCCCGCATCGGTGAGGTGTACGTGCTGGGCGTGGATCCGTCCGCGCACGGCGGCGGGCTCGGCCGGGCCCTGACCACGGCCGGGCTGACGTACCTGCAGGAGCAGCGCGGCCTGGACCGGGTGATGCTCTACGTCGACGAGTCGAACACCGCGGCGGTGGCGCTCTACGAGCGGATCGGCTTCGCCCGCTGGTCCGCCCACGTCAACTACCAACTCGGCTGAGGGCGCACCGGCTCAGGTCAGGTGGAACCGGGGGTCGTCCGGGTCGGACAGGTCCAGCCGGGGAGTGATCGGCGTGGCCGCGTCCCGGGCCGAGGCGGCGCGCGCCACCGCGTCGAGGTCCGGGCAGGCGGCCACCTCGCCGAGCGTGACAAGGGTGGGCGGGAGCATGTTCAGCTCACCGGCCCCGGCCCGCGCGCAGGCGTCGGCGGGTCGGATCCAGAGCGTGTGGTCGGCCTCCCCGGAGACGTCCCGGGTCCGCTGCCCCTCGGGCAGCAGCGCTACGAAGAAGTACGTGTCGAACCGGCGCGGCTCGAACTCCGGCGTCACCCACCGGCTCCACGGCAACAGCAGGTCGGACCGGAGGGTGAGGCCGCGCCGGGCGAGCAGCTCGGCGAAGCCGGTACGGCGTTGCTCCAGGTCGGCGCGGGCGCGTTCCCAACTGTCGTCGCTGACGTCACCGACGACCCGGCTCGCATCCGGCCCGGCGAGCAGCACCCCGGCCTCCTCGAAGACCTCGCGGGCCGCCGCGCAGACGACCGCCTGTGCGGCGGCCGGGGCCAGGGCGAGGGTCTCCCCCCAGCTCGCCGGCTGCGGGCCCGCCCAGTCGACTCCGGTGGTGGAGTCCGAGGGGTCGACCCCGCCGCCGGGGAAGGCGTACATGCCGCCGAATGCCATCGCGGCGACCCGGCGGATCAGGTACGCCTCGAAGCCCTCCCGGGCCGGACGCAGCAGCAGTACGGTGGCCGCCACCCGGGGTACCGGCGGCTGGTCGCCACTGGTCCAGAACCGGCGGGCGTGCTCCACCAGCGCAGGCGGGGCGGGATATCCACGGTCGGTCGTCATCGCCCAGCAGCCTAGCCGGGCGCTCGTCGCGGTCTCGACGGGTGGATCGGCCGTACGAGGCAGTGGTGATCTTCGGTAGCGTCACGCCATGACTCGTTGGGGCATCCTGGCCACCGGCCACATCGCCGCCCGCTTCGCCGAGGACCTCCGGCTGGTGCCGGGGGCCGAACTGGTCGCGGTCGGCTCACGAACCGCCGAGAGCGCGCAGCGCTTCGCCGACCGGCACGGCGCTGCCCGGGCGTACGCCTCCTGGGCGGAACTGGCCGCCGACACCGACCTGGACGTCGTCTACGTGGCCACCCCGCACGTCGCGCACCACGAGGCGGCCCGCACCTGCCTGGCCGCCGGCCGGGCGGTGCTGCTGGAGAAGCCGTTCACCCTCGACCTGCCCACCAGCACCGAACTGGTCGACACCGCCCGCGCGGCCGGGGTCTTCCTGATGGAAGCGATGTGGATGCGCTGCAACCCGCTCATCCTGCGGGTCTGCGAGCTGATCGCGGACGGCGCGATCGGCACGGTGACAAGCGTCCGGGCCGACTTCGGCCTGGCCGGTCCGTTCCCGCCGGAGCATCGGCTGCGGGCCCGGGCGCTGGGCGGCGGCGCACTGCTGGATCTCGGCATCTATCCGGTGAGCCTGGCCCACCTGCTGTTGGGCGTGCCGCAGCACGTGCGGTCGTGGGCGAAGCTGGGTCCGGAAGGCACCGACGAGAACACCGGCCTGGTCCTCGGGTACGACTCGGGCGCGATCGCCACGCTGAGCTGCGGCCTGGTGGGGGCCACCGGCGTCACCGCGTCGATCACCGGCACCGCCGGGCGGATCGACCTGCCCGAGCCGTTCTTCCGGCCGGAGGCCTTCCACCTGCACCGCGATGGCGCCGAGACGGAAACGTTCACCGCCGAACTGGTCGGCTCGGGCTACCAGTACGAGGCCATCGAGGTGCAACGTTGCCTGGCCGAGGGGCTGACCGAGAGTCCGCTGGTGCCGCACTCCGCCACGCTGGAGATCATGGGCCTGCTCGACGAGGTACGCGCGCAGATCGGTGTCTCGTACCTCTGAGGTGCTGCGTGTTAAAAGGGGCCCCCTGTACTACGCGAGGCGTTAACAGGGGGCCCTTCCTTACCGCTCAGCTGAACAGGGGGCGGACCAGGAAGTACATCAGGGCGCCGATCGAGCCGGCGGCCGGGAAGGTCAGGATCCAGGCACCGACGATGTTGCC
Source organism: Verrucosispora sp. ts21 (assembly GCF_002879555.1). Lineage (NCBI taxonomy): Bacteria > Bacillati > Actinomycetota > Actinomycetes > Micromonosporales > Micromonosporaceae > Micromonospora > Verrucosispora sp. ts21. The sequence goes on from NZ_PNOZ01000050.1 coordinate 24,593, forward strand.
GGCCACGCCCCACCGGACGGCGGAGAGCCGCTTGGTGGCACCCACACCCATGATCGCCGAGGTGATCGTGTGGGTGGTGGAGATGGGGGCGCCGAGGACCAGGGCGTTGAAGTAGAGCACACCGCTGGCCACCGTCTCGGCGGCGAAGCCCTCCGGCGGACGCAGGTCGATGATCTTGCGACCGAGGGTGCGGATGATCCGCCAACCACCGGCGTACGTGCCGGCGGCGAGTACGGCGGCCGAGGTCCAGAACGCCCACTCGGGGATGTGGGTCGGGTCGCTCTGGTAGCCGCCGACGAAGAGGGCCAGCACCACGATGCCGATGGTCTTGGCGGCGTCCTGCATGCCGTGACCGACCGACATGGCCGCCGCGGAGGCGGTCTGGGCCCACCGGAAGCCCCGGTTCAGCTTGCCCGGGTGCCCGTTACGGAAGGCCCACTGCACACCGATCATCACGATGTAGCCGAGGACGAAGCCGACCATCGGCGACAGGATCATCGGGATGATCACGCTCTCGCCGATGCCCTTCCAGAGCACCGTGCCACTGGCCGCGACGGTCGAGCCGACCAGACCACCGATCAGGGCGTGCGAGGACGACGAGGGCAGCCCGAAGTACCAGGTGATGAGATTCCAGACGATCGCGCCGATCACGCCGGCGAAGACGATGCCGAGGCTGGACACTCCGGTCGGCAGCTCGACCAGGCCGCTGCCGACGGTCTTGGCCACCTCGGCGCCGAAGTGGGCGCCGATGAAGTTGCCGATCGCCGCCATGCCCAGGGCCACCCGTGGGGTCAGGGCCCGGGTGGAGATGCTTGTCGCGATCGCGTTGGCAGCGTCGTGGAAGCCGTTGGTGTAGTCGAACACCAGGGCTACCCCGATCACCGCCAACACTGCGATGAGCTCGGGACTCACAGGCTCAGGACTCCTTGACCGCGATGGTCTCGACGGTGTTGGCCACGTGCTCGAAGGAGTCGCAGGCGGCCTCCAGCTCGTCGGCGACCTCCTTCATCTTCAGCACGGTCAACGCGTCGTACTCGCCGGAGAAGAGGCGCACCAGCAGCATCCGGTACGCCTGGTCGCCGTCGTTCTCCAGCCGGTTGATCTCGATCCAGTAGTCCTCGAGATCCTTCATCGACTTGAGTCGGGGCATCGCCTCGGCGGTCAGCTTCGCCTGCTGGTCCAGCACGTTCACCAACTCGTGCATCTCCCGGGGCAGCGACGGCAGCTTGGTCAGCCCGTAGAGGTAGAGCAGGTTGCCCACCGCCTCCAGGTGGTCCATCACGTCGTCGAGCAGCGAGCCGAGTCGGTATATGTCCTCCCGGTCGAACGGGGTGACGAAGGTCGAGTTGATCTTCTTGTACAGCTCGTGTGTGATCTTGTCGCTGTCGTGCTCGACCTCGGTGAGCCGCTCGCTCACCGACTGCACCTCGACGTCGGGCAGGGCGAGTTCGTTGAGCAGCTCGGTACCCCGGACCAGGTTCTGCGCGGCCCTGGTGAAGAGCTCGTAGAAGGCGCCCTCGTTGGGGCGGAAGGAAAACTTCACAGCACGGACCTCGTCGTGTCGGCGGAAGGGGTGTCAGCGCGCTGTCCGGCGCTCTGCTGAGGGAATGCTAGGGAACGGTTCGACCGGCGTTTCGGCGGCCCACCCCTGGCCAGGTGTCATTCACCGGCCGTTCAACTTCCGTTCACCTTCACCGCTTTCCACCGCGCCCGACAGCGCGCCTTCGCACGCCCACATGACGTCGAAGCCGGGCGGTGAATCCCCCGAGAGCAGGGTGTCGAACGTCTCACGCCGTCGTGCTCCATCGCTGCATCATCACCCGTCGCCGGCGCGTTCGCTCGGCGTCCGGGTAGATGCGCGGCGGGTCGGCCCCGGCCTGAGCAGGACCTTCGCCAGGTCAGACCACCAGGGCGAGCCACTTACGATACGAGGTGGCGAACGGCTCCGTGCCATCGCCCAGCGCGGTGAGCAGCCAGCGGGACGCCGCCTCGGCCTCGACCACCAGATCGTCCGGGTAGCCGAACCGGGCCCGGTGCTCGGCGAACTCGTCCTCGTCGCGCAACTCGACCAGGCCGGTTTCCCGGCGGCGGACCACGTCCAGATCCAGGTCCACCAGGTGTACGGTCTCCTCGCCCTCCCAGCGTGCCGGGGTGGCGATGTCGCAGTAGACCTCGCTGGTCCGCGGTGGCGGGTTGAACATGCCCGTCCACCAGGCCTGATGTGGCACCAGCAGGACGAAGGGGATCTGCTCCACCGAGGGGCGACCGTGATAGACCGAGCTGGTGCCGGCCGGTACACCGAGCCAGATGCCGAGGTCGTCCTCTGCCAGCCGGCGAGCCGGATAGTCCCGGTGGGCGCTGCCGTCGTACTTGCGGTAGATCACGCGGACCATGTCGCTCGGCATGAGTCGCACCCTAGCCGATTACGCCCACGCCGCGCCGTCGGGAAGTTACCGGACGCAAGGGCGGTATCCGCTGCGTGAACCGCAACACGGCCCGATCGGTACCGCCCGCGTCGGACCCGGCGGGTACCGTGCCACGGTGACCCCGCCCCGCACCGCCACCGGCTCCGCCTCGACCCGCAGCAAGGCCCGTCGGTCCGGGAGCCGCCCGGGTGGGGCCGAGTTGCTGGCCGCCGCGGTCGGTGCGGTGCCCGGCGGCAGCGCACGTCCGGGTCAGCAGCAGATGGCCACGGCGATCGAGGAGTGCGTGGCCTCCGGTGAGCACCTGCTGGTGCAGGCCGGCACCGGCACCGGTAAGTCGCTTGCCTATCTCGCACCCGCGCTCACCGTCGACGGCCCCGTGGTGATCTCCACCGCCACCCTGGCGTTGCAGTCCCAGCTGGTCGAGCACGATCTGCCCCGGCTCGCGGACGCGGTCGAGCCGCTGCTGGGACGACGCCCGACGTACGCCGTGCTCAAGGGCCGGCACCACTACCTCTGCCTGGCCCGCCTGGAGAACTCGACCGAGGACGAGCCGGCGGACACCCTCTTCGACGCTCCGGCCGAGCGGCCCGGTGGCGGCACCCGCTGGCTCGGTGAGGCGGGCCGCCTCGGCAAGCAGATCCAACGCCTGCGGGACTGGGCGTTGGAGACCGACACCGGCGACCGGGACGAGCTCGACCCGGGCGTCGACGACCAGGCCTGGCGGCTGGCCTCGATGCCGGCCCGCGAGTGCGTCGGTGCGTCCCGCTGCCCGTACGGTGCGGAGTGCTTCGCGGAGGCTTCCCGCGCCCGGGCCCGGGAAGCCGACATCGTGGTGACCAACCACAGTCTGCTCGCGGTCGACATGCTCGCCGGACGACACATCGTCCCGCCGCACCGGCTGCTGGTCGTCGACGAGGCGCACGAGCTGGCCGACCGGGTCTCCTCGGCGGCGCAGGCGGAACTGACCCCGGATCTCATCGACAGGTCTGCCCGGCGGGCTCGCCCGTTGCTGCGTCCGGAGACGGCCGAGATGCTGACCGAGGCCGGTGACGCTCTCGCGATCGGGCTGGCCGAAGCCCCGGCCGGACGGATCACCAGCGGCCTGCCGGGCCCGTTGCGGGAGGCGTGCACGCTGCTGGACGCCGCGACCCGGGCCGCCCTGGACGCCATCGGCGACATCAAGGCCGACGACCCGGACCCGGTCCGCAAACAGCAGGCCAAAGCCGTCCTCGACGAGATGTCCACCACCGCCCAGCGGCTGCTGGAGGAGGCGGAGCACGACGTCGCCTGGGTGGAACGCAACGACAACACCGGCCGGCGGGCGCTGGTGGTGGCGCCGCTGTCGGTCGCCGGTACGCTCGCGACCCACCTGTACGACGAGCGGACGGTGGTGGCCACCTCGGCCACGCTCGCACTGGGCGGGCGCTTCGACACGGTGGCCCGAGCGCTGGGCCTCGAAGCGCCCCCGCCCGGCCCGCCGTCGCCGGCCGCCGAGGCGCTCGCCGCCTCGACGGTACGGCCGGGCGGCACCGCACCGACCGCCGGCGGCAGCGGCAAGGACTCCCCCAGCCAGCACGCGGACTCGGGGCCGGGCTGGCGTTCGCTGGACGTCGGATCCCCGTTCGACTACCCCCGCCAGGGGATCCTCTACGTGGCCGCGCATCTGCCCCGCCCCAGCGTCTCCGGGCTGCCCGACGCCGCCGGGGAGGAGTTGCTCGAACTGGTCACCGCGCTGGGTGGTCGTACGCTCGGGTTGTTCTCCTCCCGACGGGCCGCCACCCAGGCCGCGGAGTTGCTCCGGGCCCGCACCGACCTGCCCGTGCTGTTGCAGGGTGAGGAGGCGCTGCCGCTGCTGGTCCGCCGGTTCCGGGAGGAACAGTCGAGCTGCCTGTTCGGGGTGATGTCCCTGTGGCAGGGCGTGGACGTGCCCGGCGACTCGTGCCAGCTCGTCGTGATCGACCGGCTGCCGTTTCCCCGACCCGACGAGCCACTGGCCGCCGCCCGGGCGGCGGCGGTGGATGCCCAGGGTGGGTCCGGGTTCGCCGCGGTCAGCGTGCCCATCGCCGCGGTCCGGCTGGCGCAGGGCGTCGGGCGGCTGATCCGGGCCTCCGGCGACCGTGGCGTGGTGGCCGTGCTCGACTCGCGGCTGGAGACCGCCCGGGGCTACGGCCCGTTCCTGCGCCGGTCGCTGCCCCCGTTCTGGTACACCACCCGTCGGGAAGTGGTCCGGGGGGCGCTGACCCGGCTGGCCGGCAGCTGACCGACCAGCCGCTGTCTCAGGGCGCGCGGGCGGCGACGACGACCGCGTCGGGCGGGGTGTCGGGAACGGTACGGGCGGCGAGCCGACGTACCGCCGTGTTGAGTACCGCGATCAGCGGGACCGCGACAAGCGCTCCGGTGATCCCGGCGAGCACCACACCGGCGGCCAACCCGATGATCACGGCGAGCGGGTGGATGGCCACCGCCCGGCCCATGATCAGCGGCTGAAGGATGTGCCCCTCGACCTGCTGCACCCCGATCACCACACCGAGGATGATCAGCGCGGTGACCGGCCCGCTGTCGACGAGGGCGACGAGCACCGCCACGCCACCGGAGAGCGTCGCGCCGATGATCGGGATGAACGCACCGAGGAACACCAGGGCGGCCAGCGGGAAGGCGAACGGGATGTCGAAGATGACCAGGAAGATGCCGATGCCCACGGCGTCGATGAAGGCGACAAGCACCGTCGCGCGGACGTAGGCGACCAGGGTGGCCCAGGAGGCGCGCCCCGCGTCGTCGACCTTCCAACGGGCGGCGACCGGCAGCAGCCGGACCACGAATCGCCAGATCATGTTGCCGTCACGCAGGAAGAAGAACGCCGCGAACAGCACCAGGATCGTGCCGGTCAGCACCTCGGCAAGCGTCGTCGCGGTGGAGAGCGCGCCGCTTGTGAACTGCTCGGTGTTGTTGTTGACCCACTGTTGGGCCTCTTCGAGATAGCGGTCGAGGTCGTTGTCCGACAGGTGCAGCGGCCCGGTCTTCAGCCAGTCCTGGATCTGTTGCAGGCCCTGGCTCGACTTCGCGGCCAACTCCGGCACGCCCTTGATGAACTCGTTGACCACCAGGGTCAGCGTGCCGATCACCGCGGCGAGCCCGGCGACCAGTACCACCGCGGTCGCCAGCGACTTCGGCAGCCGGGCCCGCAGCAGCCAACCCACCGCCGGTGCCAGCAAGGCCGAGAGCAGCATCGCCACCGCGAGCGGAATGATCACGATGCTGATGGTGCTGACCAGCTTCACCAGCGCCCAGAACACCACGCCGACAACGATCAGCCGCCACGACCAGGCGGCGGCGATGCGCAGCGCGTGCGGCACGTCCGCGTCGTCGCGGCTGGAGGTGGAGTGGTGCAGGGCCGGCGACGGTGGCTCCGCGCCGACCACGGTGGCGACCGGCGGTGCCACCGGCCCCGGTTCCGTCGGCGAGGCCACCCGGGCCGGCGTGGGCACATAGGGCGGCGTGCTGCGGGCGGCGCGGACCGTGTCCCGGCCCGACTCGTACGCGCGGCGCAACCGTCCACGTAACCGCTCGAATCGGCTCAAGCGCACCTCCCGGCAGGATTCGGCCCGTGCACGGCGCCAGGGCGGACAGGATACGCCCGGCGACTCGACAGTAGGTCAGGTTTCCACCACACATTGCCCCGCCGACGGTCCGGTGAATCGCAGACCACCGGCGGCTTGCCGGAAACGACACGGTAGCGTCTGCGACGTGACAGCCGACCACGATCTCGATTCCGGCCTCCCCATCCGGCTGCTGCACGACCGGGTCCTGGTGCGCATGGAGGGCAGCGAGGGGGAGCGCCGCTCCACCGCCGGCATCGTGATCCCGGCCACCGCAGCCATGGGCAAGCGCCTGGCCTGGGCCACCGCCGTGGGCGTGGGGCCCAACGTCCGCTCCATCGTCTCCGGCGACCGGGTGCTCTTCGACCCCGACGACCGTTCCGAGGTCGAGTTGCACGGGCGCGGCTACGTGTTGTTGCGCGAGCGCGACGTGCACGCGGTGGCCGCCGAACGAGTCGAGGAAGACGCCACCGGGCTCTACCTCTGAGCCTCCCCGGCACCGTACCGGCACGGTCCGCGTCGTTTGCCACGCTCCCCGGCGGGAAGCCAGCCGCACCACCGGCCCTGGGGAGGGACGATGCCGGTATTCGTGAAGAAGGTGTTGGCCTGGGGAAGCCTCGCGTTCCTGATCTACTTCATGGCGTTCCGCCCCGAGGGCGCGGCGCAGATGTTCAAGGCGATCGGCGGCGCCCTGGTGATGATGGCCCAGGGGTTCGGGGACTTCCTCACCAGCCTGATGACCTGACCACGCCCGTGTCGACCGGCAGCCTCGACGGACCGGTCAGCGGTGCGGTGGCCAGGGTGGTGGCACCGGGCGCGGTCCGTACCAGCCCGGCGGAGGGTGGTGACCCGGGTAGGGCGCAGGCGGCGGTGGCGCGGCGAGGACCACCGGGATGGGGACCACCGGGTCCTCCGGCGCGTCCACCGCACGCTGCGATCCGTCCGGGAACCGCAGGTGGTAGCGGTGACCGTCCCAGACGCCGACCGGTGTCTGCGGGTCCCGTCCCACGAAGAACGACCGGTAGACGCTTATCGAGTCCAGCAGCTCCCGTTCCTCCCGCGCCGTCCGCTCCCGGTCGACGGGTCGACGGTCCAGTCCGCGCAGGGTGCCGTCGCGCAGCAGCGCCAGCCGGGTCGCCGCGAACTGGTAGCCGCGCATGGCGCGCAGACCGGCGTCGCCGGCCACCCGTCGGGCCCAGGCCCGGGCCGCGTGTCGGCGGCCGAGACTGCTCAGCGCCGCCACCTCCGGTGGCGTGAGCCAACCGGCGCGCACGTAGTCCGGCAGGATCCGCTCGGTGAGGCGACCTTCCCAGGCCCGTAGCCACACTGCCAGGCCGACCATGCCGAAGAAGATCGGCACCATCACGCCGACGAAGCCGAAGAGCGAGATCAGCACCTGGCCGGTGGCCTGGGTGAGCGTCGGGATCAGGTTCCACGCCCCGTGCAGCATCATCGCCAGCAGCAGGCCGGCGATCGGTGCGAGCACCCGGACCCGACGGTCGGCCGTACGCGCGGCGATGCCGAGCCCGATACCGGTCATCGCGGTGAACAGGGGATGGGCGAACCCGAACAGCAGGATCCGGACGATGAAGATGGCGATCACCTGCTGCGCCCCGGTGGCCGGGCCGTACTGCTCCGCGCCCGAGGCGTACCCGTGCCCGCCGAGGTAGAGGATGTTCTCCACCATCGCGAACCCGATCGCGGACAACCCGCAGTAGACCAGACCGTCGGTGATGCCGGACCACTCCCGACGCCGGAACACCAGCAGCAGGATCGGGGCGATCGCCTTGGTCAGCTCCTCGATGAAGGGGGCGACCAGCACGGCGGTGAGCGCGACGGGCAGCCCCTGCGCCTCGAACCACCCGGCGGCGGTCTCGTTGACCAGCAGCGATGCTGCGGTGGAGACGAAGGCCCCCCAGCCGAAGCAGAAGATCAGGTATTTGAGCGGCTCCGGTTCGTACCGGTCCAGCCAGAGGAAGCAGGCCACCAGCACCGGAACCGGCAGGATCGCGGCGGCGGCACCGATCAGCAGCGCCTCCGTACCGAGGTTGGTGCCGAGCGTGAAGAGCATGAAGATCGCGCAGGCCGCGATGAGCAGGATCGCCCCACTCAGCACCAGGGCGCGGCGCCAACCCAGCCGACGACGGGGCACTCCAGGCGCCCCGATCCCCCCGGGCGGCGCAGCGGGCACGGGCGGCGACGGCGGCAGGGGACCGCCGGACGGGGTGTCGGCCATGCGGTCAGCGTAGTCATGTCCGGCTCGTCGGGCCGCAGACATCGGCGGCAACCCCGGCCACCTGCGTGCTCCACCACCTGGCCGGGTTGCTCCAGCCTCGGGCGAGCGCGCTCCGGCCTCGGGCGGGTGTGCTCAGCCGACCGGCGGCGCGGTGGGCCGCTTCACTTCCGGCTCCGGGCCGGACGGGGAACCGGGCCGGTCGGTCTCGCCGAAGGACTGCCGGACCATCCGGTTCGCCTCCTCCTGGCTGATCCCCGAGGCCACAATCAGGTCGCTGGCGGTGGTACGCACCTGGGCCACCACCACACTGCCGGAGAAGCCGACCCCCTCGGCGTACGCCCGGCCGGCATCGCTGACCGCGCGCAGCGAGCGTTCCCGGGCCCGCTCGGGCTCCTCACCCTGGGCGAACTCGCGCTTGAGCAGGCGGACCGCCTCGGCGAGATGGGCGACCGCGTCCGGCATCGGCTCCGGCACCGGTTCGGCGTCCTCGATCAGGGTGACCGCACGCCGGATCAGGGTGCCGCTGTTACGCATCGTCCGATCGATCGGGTCGGCCGCCTCGGCATAGTGGGTGAGTTCGCTGCGCCGGTGCCAGCGCGCCGGGGAGAGCAGGGCGGTCTCCTTGGCGCCCTCGATCGCCTCGGTGAGGGTGGCCAGTTCCGCCTTGTTGTCGCGCAGCCGGTCCAGCGCCGTCTGGACCTTGTCCCGGTCCCGGGCGCGCAGCCCGTCGGCGGCGGCGTCGAGCTGGTCGGCGAGCAGGTCCAGGGCGGGCCGGGCGGCCCGGTTGAGCACCCGCAACGGGTTGAGCGGCAGCAGGATCGCGGTGACCAGCAGCGCGATGCCACCGCCGACGAACGCGTCGACGAACCGGGGGATCTCCAGGGCTTCGACCGTCGGGCTGAGGGTCACGATCAGGACCGCGGTCGCGGCGGCCTGGATGACGATGGCGACGCTTCCTCCGGCGAAGATGGTCAGCAGGATGGCGACGGTGACGACCAGCGCGAGCTGCCACGGACCGGTGCCGAGAAAGTGGACGAGGATGTCGCCGACCGCCACCCCGACCGCCACTCCGATGATCAGCTCCACGGTCCGCCGGAATCGCTGCCCCACCGAGACGGCGAGGGTGCCCACGGCGGAGATCGGGGCGAAGACCGGCTGCGGGTTGCCCAGCAGTTCGTGCGCGGCCACCCAGCTCAGTCCGGCCGCAAGACCCGCCTGTACGGCCAGGGCGAGCGACATCCGGACCCGGTGCAGGCGGTCGTGCAGGGTCGCTTTGCCCCGTTGGCGCACCTGCGCTGCGGTTTCGGTGATCCGTGCCGTGCCCACGTCGGACAGGCTCTGGCGTATCCGGTCACGGCGCAGCACTCGAAAACGTCGCTCCCGGGCCTCCGCCATGGCCGCTACTACCCGCCGTGCGCCGGGACAATCCTCGCGCAGCGGTACCGATCGCACCGTCGGGCCGACGATGTCCCCCGATACGGCAGACTGACCGGATGGCGGGACTGATCGAGCGGTGGCGTACTACCGTCCGGGCCGCCGGGGCGAGTGACCCTGCGGCGATCGAGGCGACCGGGAGCGAACTGCTCGAACGGTGGCGGGAGCCGCACCGGCACTACCACACGGTCGACCACCTGACCGCCGTACTCGACGTCGTCGACCGGTACGCCTCGGCGGGGCGACGCCCGGACCTGGTCCGGCTCGCCGCCTGGTGCCATGACGCGGTGTACGACCCACGGGCGCCGGGCGACCGCAACGAACGCGACAGCGCCGCGCTCGCCGACACCCTGCTCACCGGCGCCGGGCTGCCCGGTCCCGAGGTCGCCGAGGTGCGTCGGCTGGTCCTGCTCACCGCCGGGCACCAGGTGGATCCGGCGGACGCCGACGGGGTGCTGCTCTGCGACGCCGACCTGGCCGTGCTGGCCGCAGCCGAGCCGGAGTACGACAGGTACGCGAGCGCGATCCGCCGGGAGTACGCCCACGTGCCGCCGGCCGCCTACCGGATCGGCCGCGCCCAGGTCCTCACCCACCTGCTCGCCCTGCCCAGCATCTTCCGCCTGCCGAGGCCGGCCACCCGCTGGGAGCCTCGGGCCCGGGCCAACCTCGCCCGCGAACTGGGCACCCTGCAGGCGGCGGATCAGGACGTCACTGTCGACTGACCGGCTGGCTCGGCACCCGGTGCAGGTGTTTGGGGCGGCGGAGGTTCGCCGCGTACAGCAGGCGGACCAGGTCGCGGCTGGGCCGTACCTCGGCACCGAGCCAGACCGCCATGTCGAACCGGTCGGCGGGGATGTCGTAGTGGTCGCGGTCGAAGCCGCGCCGGGGTGCGCCCAGTGCCTCGGCGAAGACGTGCAGTTCGGCGAGGGAGACGTCGCTGATCAGGTGTGACCAGAGACGACCACGCGCCGGCCAGGCCGGCCGGTCCAGGTAGATCACGGCAGCCACGGTACCCGGGACCGGGCATCCGTTTGATGATCACCGGCGGCCGGCCGTAGCCTCGGCGACATGGCCGCCTCCTTCCTCCTCGACGACCTGCGCGCCGCCCTCGGGCCGGACGCGGTGCTCACCGATCCGGACCTGCTGCGCGGGTACGAGCGCGACGAGGCCGACCTGTGCGCTTCCGGCACGCCCCTGGTGGTCACCCGACCCCGCAGCACCGAGGAGGTGGCCGCCGTGGTCCGCGCGGCCGGGCGGTACGGCGTACCCGTGGTGCCGCAGGGGGCGCGGACCGGGCTGGCCGGGGCGGCGAACGCGGTCGACGGCGCGGTGGTGCTCAGCACCACGGCGATGGACGCCATCCTGGAGATCGACCCGGTGAGCCGGATCGCGGTGGTGCAGCCCGGCGTGGTCAACGCGGCACTCACCGCCGCGGTGGCCGAGCACGGGCTCTGGTACCCGCCGGACCCGGGCTCGTGGGAGTCGTCCACCATCGGCGGCAACGTCGCCACCAACGCGGGCGGCATGTGCTGCGTCAAGTACGGCGTGACCACCGAGTACGTGCTCGGCCTGGAGGTGGTGCTCGCCTCCGGCGAGGTGCTGCGCACCGGGCGACGTACCGCCAAGGGGGTCGCCGGGTACGACCTGACCCGGCTCTTCGTCGGCTCGGAGGGCACCCTCGGGGTGATCACCGAGGTGACGGTGGCGTTGCGACCCGCCCCGGCGGCGTCGCTGACCCTGGTCGCCGTCTTCGGCTCGACCGGCGCGGCCGGCGAGGCGGTGGCCCGGATCGCCGCTCAGGGCCTCTCCCCCAGCCTGCTCGAACTGCTCGACCGCACCCATCTGGTGGCGATCGAGGCGTACCGGCCGATGGGGTTGCGTACCGACGCCGAGGCGCTGCTGCTGGCTGCCGCCGACACCGGCCCACGGGCCGCCGAGGACCTGGCCGAACTGGCGGCGGTCTGCACGGCGGCCGGTGCCGAGGAGGTGTACGCGGCCACCGACGCGGTGCAGGCCGCCGCCCTGTTGCAGGCCCGCCGGCTGGCGCATCCGGCGATGGAGAAGTACGCCGCCGACACGTACCCGGGCGGCAACGGCGGACTGATCATCGACGACGTGGCCGTGCCCCGGGGCGCATTGGCCGCCCTCCTCGACGGGGTGGCCCGGATCGCCGTGGAGTGTGCGGTGCCGATCGGTGTCGTTGGTCATGCCGGCGACGGCAACATGCACCCCAACATCGTGGTGGACCGCAACGACCCGGCCAGCCTGGAACGCGGCCGGCGGGCCTTCGACGAGATCATGCGCCTCGGTCTGGAGCTCGGCGGCACCTGCACCGGGGAGCACGGCGTCGGTCTGCTCAAGCGGGACTGGTTGGCCCGGGAGATCGGGCCGGTCGGCGTACGGGTGCACCAGGCGATCAAGAACGCGCTGGACCCGGCCGGGCTGCTCAACCCCGGCAAGGTGCTCTGAAGCGGTTGACCCGGGCCTGTCGGCCCGCTCCGCCTAGGACGAGGTGAGCTGCGCGGGCGTGTTCTGGGTGAGCAGCAGCAGGATCTCCTCCGCCACCGGCGGGCGCTCCTCACCCGGGCAGTCCTGCGAGGTGATCAGCCCGGCGGTGGTCAGCAGGCTGGAGGTCAGCGCGCCGATGCAGGTGACCTTGTAGCCGCGCGCCTCGTCGGTCTCCATCACCAACGCCGGGTCGGCCAGCAGGAGCTGCAGCCGCTCCGAGTGCTCCTGGCTCAACGCGCCCGTGGAGGTCACCCCGTCGCCCGCGCAGTCGACGCACTCCCAGCGCCCGTCCGGCTCCACGTTCAGGGTGCGCAGCGGGCCGTCCGTGCCCTCGTTCTGCAGCAGGCTGACCCGGTACTTGCCGCTGGTGCCGGCGGCGTTGCCGGCCGCCGCCGGTTGGGTCGACGGGTCGCGCTGGTCGCCGAACGGGGCGCACCCTGTGACAGCAACCGCCAGTAGGGCGGAAGCGCAGAGGTGAGCCAGCCGTGACCAGGAAAGCGCCATCACGCGCGGAACTTACCTCACCGTAGGTAGCGAGCGGAACCCGTCATGTGGACATCTACCGCAGACAATGCCCGAAGTGGACTGCTCAGCGTGGAAGTCCGGCATCGTCGGCGCCCCGGTCGGCGGCGTAGCCGCGCACGTCCGGCGCACCGAGCCGGGCCGCGTCGGCGGTCGCGTCGTCCGGCATCAGCTGCGACTGCCGTTCGGCCATCACCCGTGCCCGGTAGTGCGCCACCTCCCGGGCACGCCGGTCGGCGTCCCACCCGAGCACCGCGCCCATCAACTCGGCCGTGTGTTCGGCCGACTCCAGGCCCCGGTGGGTGGTCTCGAACGAGATCCGGGTACGCCGGGTCAGCACGTCCTCCAGGTGCAGCGCGCCCTCGGCCCGAGCCGCGTAGGTCACCTCGGCCGCGAGGTACTCCGGTGCCCCGGCCAGCGGAGAGGCCAGCAGCGGATCGGCGTCGATCAGGGCGAGCAGATCCAGGGTCAGGCTGCCGTAGCGTTCGAGCAGGTGTTCCACCACGCCGACCGGCAACCCGTGCCGGCGGGCCAGGTCGGCCCGGTCCCGCCACATGGCCGCGTACCCGTCGGCGCCGAGCAACGGTAGGTCGGCGGTACGCGACGGCCGTGGCCAGCCGAGCCGACGCGCGGCCTGGTCGACCACGTCGGCGGCCATCACCCGGTAGGTCGTGTACTTGCCCCCGGCGACAAGCAGCAGGCCGAGCATCGGCTCGATGACCGCGTGTTCCCGGGAGAGCTTGGAGGTGGAGTCCGCCTCGCCGGCCAGCAGCGGGCGCAGCCCGGCGTAGACACCTTCGATGTCGGCGGTGGTCAGCGGCCGGTCGAGCACGGTGTTGACCTGCCGCAGCAGGTAGTCGATGTCGCTGGCGGAGGCCGCCGGGTGGGAACGGTCCAACCGCCAGTCGGTGTCCGTGGTACCGATGATCCAGTGCCCGCCCCACGGGATGACGAACAGCACGCTTGTCGCCGTCCGCAGGATCAGCCCGGTGTCCCCGGTGATCGCCGAGCGGGGCACCACCAGGTGCACGCCCTTGGAGGCCCGTACCCGGATGCCGGGGCGCAGCCCGACGTCGTTGAGCATGCGGGACATGTCGTCGGTCCACACCCCGGTCGCCGCGATCACCGATCGCGCCTGCACCTCGAACTCGGCGTCCGGGGAGCCGGCCGGTGCCTCCAGGTCACGGATCCGCACCCCGGTGACCTCCCGGGCCTGTCGGATCAGGCCGACCGCCTGGGCGCTGCTGACCACTGTCGCCCCCAGGCTCGCGGCGGTGCGGGCCAGGGTGACGACCAGCCGGGCATCGTCCACCTGCCCGTCGTAGTAGCGGATCGCTCCGGCCAGCCCGTCGGTGCGCAGGCTCGGAAAGATCCGGCGGGCGCCCTCCCGGCTCAGGTGTCGGTGCAGCGGCATGCCCCGGCCTCCGCCGAACAGACCCGCGAAGGCGTCGTACGCGGCCACCCCGGCGCCGTAGTAGGCCCGCCGGACGATCCGGGCGGGCAGGCCGCGTACGCCGTCACCGGCGGGCAGCGGCACCAGGAACGGCACCGGGCGTACCAGGTGCGGCGCCAACCGGGTGGCCAGCAGCCCCCGCTCGGTCAGCGCCTCGTGCACCAGGTTGAACTCCAACTGTTCCAGGTAGCGCAGGCCGCCGTGGATCAGCTTGCTGGACCGGCTGGAGGTGCCGGCCGCGAAGTCCCGCGCCTCCACCAGGGCCACCTTCAGCCCTCGCGACGCGGCGTCGACGGCCGCGCCCGCACCGGTCACGCCACCGCCGATGATCAGCACGTCGAAGCGCTCGGCCCGCAGCCGACGCAGATCGCCGGCCCGACGGGAGGACGAGAGTTGTCCGGCGACGGATCGCAGTACGTGTGGATCGCGCATCGCTCCACCGTAACCGTCCCGCCGTACCCGCGACCTTCGCCGCCAGGGCCGGCCCGCTCCCTCCTCGTCCACCCTTCGTGCCGAGCCCACCGGCCGGGTGCGGCCTGCGTCGTACTGTGTGCGGATGCGGGCGGACTACTCATCTGGCAGTGCCAGCAGTCCCTGGGCGGTCGTCGTCACGGTCCTGATCGGCTGCTGGGCGGTCGGGGTCACCGTCGTGTCGCAGACCGGCGGGTGGGCCGTCGACCAGGTGCTGTTGATCACCGCGCTGGATCGGTTGGCGCTGCTCTGGCCGTTGGTGAGCCTGTTCACCGTCGTCGCGATCGGCACGGCCGCCCTGCCGCTGGCGATGGTGCCCCGCTCGGCGACGATCCGGAGCGCCGGCCGGGTGTGGCTGGCCGGGGCGCTGACGCTTGGCGTACTCGGGCTGTTGCGAGCGATCCCCCCGGTGCACCACGAGGCGTACCTTGCCGCGCTGGCCGTCACGGCCACCCTGCTGGCGCTGGTCGCCAGGTGGGTGTCGAGCCGGCTGGCCGGGGCCGACCGGTGGCCGGCACCGGCGCGGCCCCGCAGCCTGCGGCCATCGGTGGCGACCTGGCTGGCTCTGGCCGCCGGGCTGGCCCTGCTGGTGCCCTGGGTCTGGCTGGGCGCGCTCGGTGGTCTGCTGGAAACCGTTCTCGCCGGGCTGGCCGCAGCAGCCGTCGGGGCGCTGGCGGCGGCGTTGCTCGATGCCCGGTTCTGGGACCACTTCACCGGCGGCCAGCCGCCCCGGCCGGCTCGACTGGTCCTGCTGGGTGGGCTGGTCGCGGGGGTGGTGCTGCTGCTGGTCGGTGCCGGCACCGGCCAGTCCGGTGCCCAGTTGCCGCTGCTGGTGGCGCTGCCACCGGTGGGCTTCGCGCTGGCCGCGCTGCACGCGCTGACCCGTCGACACCCCCGGACCGCGGGCCGCACCTCCACCGCCTGGTTGGTCGGGCTCAACGTGTTCGGTCCGCTGGCGTTCACCGACCCGGAGGAGATCAGCCTGCTGCTCGCCACCACCCGGGACGTGCCGTTCTGGGTGGCGGTCGCGACGGGTGCCGGGCTCGTCGTCGCGCTGGTGCTGGCCATCGCGTACGGCCTGCTGCTGGCCCGTCCGGCGGCACGCCCGCCCCGCCCCGCACTGGCCGGGCTGACCACGCTGGTCCTGCTGGTCGCGGTCGGTGCGATCGGTGTCGGGGTCGGTCAGCCCGGCCTGCACGGCGAGCGGCTCTTCGTGCTGCTGCGCGAGCAGGCGGATCTCGCCGACCTGCCGACCGGGACGGGTAAGGCGGGCCGCGACGCCCGCGCCGAGCAGGTCTACCGGCGACTGGTCGCCACCGCCGAACGCACCCAGGCCGAGTTGCGTCGCGACCTGCGCCGGCTGCGACTGGAACACCGGCCGTACTACCTGGTCAACGCGATCGAGGTGGACGGTGGACCGGCGGTACGGGCCTGGCTGTCCCGCCGGCCCGAGGTGGCTCGGGTGCTGGTCAGCCAGCGGCTGCGCCCGTTGCCCTCACCCGCCGCGCCGGCGGTCGGTCACGCACCGGCGCCGGACGGCCCGCCCTGGAACATCACCATGATCGGCGCGGACCGGGTCTGGTCCGAGCTTGGCGTCACCGGGGCCGGGGTGACCGTGGGCAGTTCCGACTCCGGGGTGGACGGGCGGCATCCGACGCTTGTCGAGAACTTCCGGGGCGGCGACGATTCCTGGTTCGATCCGTGGAACGGCACCCGTACGCCGACCGACCGCAGCGGGCACGGCACCCACACGGTGGGCAGCGCGGTCGGCCGGGGCGGCATCGGCGTCGCGCCGGGGGCGAACTGGGTGGGCTGCGTCAACCTCGACCGCAATCTCGGCAATCCGGCCTCCTACCTCGACTGCCTTCAGTTCATGCTGGCGCCCTTCCCGCCCGGCGGTGACCCGTTCACCGACGGCCGACCGGCCCGCGCACCGGAGATCCTGACCAACTCGTGGGGCTGCCCGCCGATCGAGGGCTGTGATCCGCAAGCGCTACGACCGGCCACGGACGCGCTGGAGGCGGCGGGAATCCTGGTCGTCGCGGCGGCCGGCAACAGCGGACCGCTCTGCGATTCGGTACAGGACCCGCCCGCACCGTACCCGGACGTGCTCACCGTCGGCGCGGTGGACCAGCGGCGTCAGGTCGCCGCCTTCTCCTCCCGGGGCCCGGCACCCGGCGGGGTGGCCAAACCGGACCTGATGGCTCCGGGAGCGGACGTGCTCTCCGCGATGCCCGGCGGCGGGTACGCCACCCTCGACGGCACCTCCATGGCCACCCCCCAGGTGGCGGGCGTGGTCGCGCTGATGTGGTCGGCCGATCCCGACCTGGTCGGCGACCTCGATCGGACCCGGCAACTGCTGCGCGCCACGGCCACCGCCGTCCCGACCGGTACCGATTCGGCGGAGCGCACCGACGCCTGCGGTGGTACGCGCAACGTGATCGGCGCCGGCCTGGTCGACGCGTACGCGGCCGTACGCGCCGTCCGCGGCTGACCTCACGCAATGTGAGCAGATCTCGTCAAGGGGTCACAAACGGTTCGTGAACTGCTATCTTGCAGGCTCATGCACGGTCATTCACCCGGCGCTCCCCTGGCGCCGTCGGTTGCCCGGTGGCGCGGCATGGCGCTGCTGGTCCTGCTGGGCGTGCCCGCCCTCGTCGTGGCCCTGTGCTGTGGAGCGATCCAGGTGGTCACCAAGTCCAGCGTCGACGATCCGTTGAGTGTCCGAGGCGGCATCAGCACCTCACCATGAGCGGGTCTGACACCGGATCGGCGATGATCTAGGGTCGGCAGCCATGGATGCCGAGACGACCGTCACCGAGTTGACCCTCGAACGGGCTCCCGAGGTGGTGCGACTGTGTCGACGGGCGCTCGACCTGCCGGAGGACGCGACCGAGGCCGAGCCACTCGTGACGACGCTCTGGGTACGCGCCGAGGCCGACCGGACGGTGCGAGTGTTCGGGGCGTACCGGGCCGGTGAGTTGATCGGCGTACTGATCTGTTCGTTGGCCGACGGCGACGGCCGCACGGGGCACGTGGACCTGGTGGCCGTGGAGCCACGCCAGCGGCGTCAGGGCGTCGGCCGGGCACTGCTCGGGCACGCCGAGCAGGCACTTGCCGAACTGGGCGCGGTCGAGGTGCTTCTCGCCGGCAACCCGCCGCACTACGCCTGGCCCGGGGTGGACGTCAGGTACACCCCGGCGGTCTGCCTGGCCCTCGCACTCGGCTACACGCAGGACCGCACGGCCTGGAACATGACCGTCGACCTGTCGTACGACGGGTCACCGGCGCTGCGCTCCACGGAGGCCGCCGAGACCCGCCTCGCCGGGCAGGGGGTGACCGTACGCCGTGCCGAGCCTGCCGACCTGCCGGCGCTCGCCGCCTTCTCCCGGGTCACCTTCGGCGGCTCCTGGGACGCCGAACTGGCCGGCTCGCTCGGACGCCCGGACGCCGGCTGCCACCTGGCCGAACGCGACGGCGAGCTACTCGGCTTCGCCGCCTACGGGTCGGCGCGGCCGAGTTGGTTCGGGCCGATGGGTACGGCACCCGCAGCCGAGGGATCCGGCATCGGCGGCGTCCTGCTGCGGCGCTGCCTGGCCGACCAGCGGGCCGCCGGGATCGAGACCGCACAGATCGGCTGGGTCGGTCCGGTGCCGTTCTATTCACGCAGTGCGGGAGCCCGGATCGAGCGGGTCTTCTTCCTGTATCGCCGGAGCCTCGACTCGGCGTAACCGGGCGAAGGGTGCATAGCCTCCGATAGCGCCGTTCGCCCGCCCGGGTCATCGACGCCCCTTACCGTTCGGTATAGAGGAGGCAGCCATGACCACGGACGACGATCAGGCCTCGGAGGCGTTGCCTGCCGGCTGGGCCCCGGTCCACGACCTGCCGGGCACACTGCCGATCAACCGGCTGGACTACGGCGACGCCGAGCAGCTGGCGGAGATGACCGGAACGACCGAAGCACCCGAGGAACCACTCATCCTGGTGGACGAGCCGGTGCCACACCGTCCGCCGTACGACCGGGCGCAGAAGCGGCGCAACCAGCGCCCCGTGCCCCGATAGGGAAGTCGCCCCGACAGGAAAAAGGGCGGACCGCTGACGCGGCCCGCCCTTTCAGGTTGAAGCTGGACTCAGAAGTCCATCTCCCCGCCACCCGGGCCAGCCGGGGCGGCCGGGGTCTTCTCCGGCTTGTCCGCCACCACGGCCTCGGTGGTGAGGAACAGCGCGGCGATCGACGCGGCGTTCTGCAGCGCCGAACGGGTCACCTTGGCCGGGTCGATGATGCCCGCGGCCAGCAGGTCGACGTACTCGCCGCTCGCGGCGTTGAGGCCGTGACCCGCGTCGAGGTTGCGAACCCGCTCCACCACGACGCCACCCTCGAGGCCGGCGTTGACGGCGATCTGCCGCAGCGGGGCGTCCAGCGCGATCTTGACGATCTGCGCGCCGGTCGCCTCGTCGCCGGTCAGGTCCAGCTTGTCGAAGGCGGTCTTGCCGGCCTGCACTAGCGCGACGCCACCACCCGGGACGATGCCCTCCTCGACAGCGGCCTTGGCGTTGCGCACCGCGTCCTCGATGCGGTGCTTGCGCTCCTTGAGCTCGACCTCGGTGGCCGCGCCGACCTTGATCACCGCAACACCGCCGGCCAGCTTGGCCAGACGCTCCTGCAGCTTCTCCCGGTCGTAGTCGGAGTCGCTCTTGTCGATCTCGGCCCGGATCTGGTTCACCCGGCCCTGGATCTGCTCGGCGTCACCGGCACCGTCGACGATGGTGGTCTCGTCCTTGGTCACCACGACCTTGCGGGCGCGGCCCAGCATGTCGAGACCGGCGGCGTCCAGCTTGAGGCCGACCTCCTCGCTGATGACCTGACCACCGGTGAGGATGGCGATGTCGGTC
This sequence comes from Verrucosispora sp. ts21, assembly GCF_002879555.1. Taxonomy (NCBI): domain Bacteria; kingdom Bacillati; phylum Actinomycetota; class Actinomycetes; order Micromonosporales; family Micromonosporaceae; genus Micromonospora; species Verrucosispora sp. ts21. The sequence goes on from NZ_PNOZ01000050.1 coordinate 44,132, forward strand.
AGCATGGCCTTGCGGCGGTCACCGAAGCCCGGCGCCTTGACGGCGACCGACTTGAAGGTGCCCCGGACCTTGTTGACCACCAGGGTGGCCAGGGCCTCGCCCTCCAGGTCCTCGGCGATGATCAGCAGCGGCTTGCCGCCCTGCATGACCTTCTCCAGGATCGGGAGCAGGTCCTTGACCGACGAGATCTTGCTGTTGGCGATCAGGATGTACGGGTCGTCGAAGACGGCCTCCATACGCTCCGGGTCGGTCATGAAGTAGGCCGAGATGTAGCCCTTGTCGAAGCGCATACCCTCGGTGAGCTCCAGCTCCAGCCCGAAGGTGTTGCTCTCCTCGACGGTGATGACGCCTTCCTTGCCGACCTTGTCCATCGCCTCGGCGATGATCTCGCCGACGGTGTTGTCACCGGCGGAGATGGAGGCGGTGGAGGCGATCTGCTCCTTGGTCTCAACGTCCTTGGCGAGCTTCAGCAGCTCCTCCGAGACGCTGGCCACGGCGGCCTCGATGCCCCGCTTCAGGGCCATCGGGTTGGCGCCGGCGGCCACGTTGCGCAGACCCTCGCGCACGAGAGCCTGGGCCAGGACGGTCGCCGTCGTCGTGCCGTCACCGGCCACGTCGTCGGTCTTCTTGGCGACCTCCTTGACCAGCTCAGCGCCGATCTTCTCGTACGGGTCCTCGAGTTCGATCTCCTTGGCGATGCTCACACCATCGTTGGTGATGGTGGGGGCACCCCACTTCTTCTCGAGCACCACGTTGCGGCCCTTGGGGCCGAGGGTCACCTTCACGGCGTCGGCGAGCTGGTTCATGCCCCGCTCGAGGCCGCGGCGCGCCTCTTCGTCGAACGCGATCATCTTGGCCATACGGCGTTGTCCTCCTGGACACTCACGGGCCACCCGAGTGTGTGCCCCGGATGAACCGTCTGGTGTACGCACCTTGGGACGTCGCCACCTGGCGACGACGACGTCTCCTCGGCCGGGCCGGATAGCCCGCGACGACCGGCCACATGCCTCACCCGCGGTTATGCCACGAGCGCGGCCGTAGCCCCACCGTCCCGACCAGTTGGCACTCACACTACGCGAGTGCCAATGACTTGTTTAGCACTCTCCCCTGCCGAGTGCAAGCACGATGGCCCGGTTCAGCCGAGTTCGGCAGCCAGTCGCGCGCTGTTCACCGGACCCTCGTGGGCCCGCTGTTCGGCGTACGTGACCACCAGCCCGACCAGCTGGGCCAGATGTGCCGGCAGTCCCACCAGCGCCGCCCCGACGATCACCAGGACCGCGCCGACGGCGGTGTCCACGGCTTCGAGCGGCGCGGTGCCGAACGGCATGAGCACGACCCCCTCCACCACGCCGGCGACGAACCCGATGGCGATCACCACGCCGGCCGTCAACGCCACCCGGCCGAGCAGCAGCCCCAGCCGGTCGCGCAGCATCCGGTGCGAGCGGCCGAACGGATCGTGGCGCTCGAAGAGGTAGACCGGTCCGGCCATGGCCAGCGCGAAGCCCGCGTAGACACCGGGCAGGAAGCAGAGGCAGAAGCCGAGGGTCACGATCAGGCCGATGAGCAGCGTCCAGCCCCAGAGGCCGAACGCCCGGCGCACGCCGTAGCCGAATGCGCCCCCGAGACTGACCTGCGCACCGGCTGCCTGTCGGGCGACAACCCACGTGCCGGCGGCCCACCCGACACACTGCACCAGACCGAAGATCAGACTCCCGGCGACCAGCACACCCATCCACTTCGCCAGGTCGACACCGAAGTTGGCGGGCAGGGCCGCAGAGTCGGCGGCGAGCTCGGACTCCCACCGGGCCGACGGGTCGAAGATCAGCCCGAGCACCGACAGCGCCGCCGCCGGCAGCACCTGGGTCAGCACGACGATCGGCAGCAGCAGGCTCCAGCCCCGGCGCACCGCACCCCAGCAGCGGCTGAACCAACCATTGATACCCGCACCGGGCGGAGTGACCAGGGCGTCGGCGGGATCGAGCCCGTACGCCGCCGGGTCGTACCAGCCGTGGAAGGGCTGGCCGGGATAGACCGGCATCGGCTGTTGAGGATTGCCGACCGGCGGAGCCGGCTGGCCGGGATAGGCGGGATATCCGCCCCAGAGCGGCGGGTTACCCGGCGACCCGCCCGGCGGCGGACCGTACCCGCCCGGCGGCGGGGCTACAGGCGGGCCGTACCCGCCAGGTGGCGAGCCGTACCCGCCCGGCGGCGGGGCTACCGGCGGGCCGTAGTCGCCGGGTGGCGGGCCGTACCCGGCTGGCGGTGCGGCAGCGGGCGGTCCGTATTCACCAGGCGGCGTCGCGGAGGCCGGGCCGTACCCCTGCGGCGGAGGTGACGGCGGACCCGCGGTGGCCGGATCTCGTTGCGGCGAGGCAGGTGCCGTCGGGTCGGTGGGCTGCCAACTGGAAGCACCGACGGACGGGGCCGATTCGTCTGGTGACGAATTCGGTGGACCTGCCGGGGGTGGCTGGTCGGACATGAACCCTCCTCAGCGACAGCTGGTTCCGGCTCACGATCTTCCCTTGTGAGGTATCCGCACCGCAGCCCCCCTCCGGCCGCGACCACGCCACCCGTACCGACGGTCTGCCGGCGTGGGTGGAACGCACTCAGGCGATGAGGCGTACCCGCTCGGCCTGGGGGCCCTTCTGGCCCTGGGCGATCTCGAACTCCACCCGCTGGCCGTCGTCCAGCGCCTTGTAGCCGTCCATCTCGATCGCGGAGAAGTGGACGAACACGTCCTGCCCGCCGTCGACGGCGATGAAGCCGTAGCCCTTCTCGGCGTTGAACCACTTCACGGTGCCCTGTGCCACGGTGTTGTCCTCACTCTGCGCGGCGTTCCCCTACCTCCGGGCCGGGCCGGCGGCACGCCGGACGGCCCGAAACTCACCGTCTTCGGCAGTCATCGACGACCACGGAATAGGGTGACCGAAATCGCACGGTACACGAGGCGTGACGGCGGCGCACGACCACAAATCGGACATATTCTGACCAGCGACATCGTCGCTCGTCATTGTGATAGGTATGCGACATGATCAGCGCCCCGGGCGATGAGGCCCCGCTGCGGGCCGAGGTACGGCGGGTCCGACCGACGGACGCCGCCCGGATGCGCGCGCTGCGTCTGGAGATGCTCGCCGACGCGCCGTTGGCCTTCCTGGAGACGCTCGCCGAGGCCGCCGCCCGCCCGCACGCGGAGTACGCGGCCCGGATCCGTCAGACCTCGACCGGCGCCACGAATGCCCAGTTCGTCGCCGATCCGGGCGGCCGCCTGGTCGGCCACATCGGCGGTGTCGCCCACCCCACCGAGCGTGGGGTCACCCTGATCTACGCGGTCTACGTGACCCCGACGTGGCGCGGCACCGGCCTGCTCGCGGACCTGATTGCGGCGGTGGCAGCCTGGTCCCGAGCGCAACGGCGCGACGACCTGATGCTCGAAGTGGTGGTCGGCAACGACCGCGCCTACCGGGCGTACCAGCGACTGGGCTTCGTCGACACCGGCCTACGCGTCCCGCACCCCGTCATCCCCACCCTCCGCGAACTACAGATGCGCCGCCCCGCCTGACCACCACACCCACCGCACCCCACCCGGCATCGCCGGACGCAGCCCAACCCGGCAGGGGTTCCGGGGCAGCCCGACCCGCGCAGGGATCAAGCCTGACCGCCCGGAGCGGGTCGGGCT
>NZ_PNOZ01000051.1:0-46005 GCF_002879555.1 Verrucosispora sp. ts21
GGGGTGGGTGGGGGTGGGGGTGGGGGTTAGTCGGCGCCGGCTAGGCCGATGGCGAAGGCTTCTTCCAGATCGTGGCGGGAGTAGGCGCGGAAGGCGATGTGGGACTCGGTGTTGAGGACGCCCGGCACCTTGGAGATGCTGCCGGCGATCACCCGGGCGATCTCGTCGAACTCGCGGACCCGGACCATGGCGATCAGATCCACGTGTCCCGCCACCGAGTAGACCTCGCTCACCCCGGGCAGGTTGGCCAGGGCCTCGGCCACCTCAGGAATCGCGTCGGTGGCGCAGTCGATCAGCACGATCGCGGTGATCACTGGAGGTTCTCCGTTCGTCGGTCTTCCTCGTCCATGCTAGGGCCCGCCAACCGGATCAGCGCTGCTGGGACGGCAAAGCCCGGCGCACCCGGGGCTCGGAAACCGGTCAGGGCTGCCAGGGCGGGGCAGGGCGATCGGAACTGTCAGGGCGGTTGGGACGGGTCAGGATGCGGGGACGGTGAGGTCGTCGCCGACCCGGATCACGTCGTGGAGATGCTCGTCCGCGTGGACGGTGGCGCCGGGCCAGAGCACACAGCGGGTCACCGTGCCGCGTACCGTGGCGCCTGCGCCGATCACCGAGTGGTGGCAGTGGCCGGTGACCGTGGCGGTCGGATCGACCAGGCTGTCGTCGCCGGCGGCGTGCAGGTTGGCGGTGAGGTAGTCGGCGGGGGTGCCGGTGTCGTAGAAGGTGCCCGGGTAGGGGACCACGGTCAGTTGACCGGCCGCCTCGGCGGGGCGCCACACCGCTCGGACCAGGTCACCGAAGGTCGGCGGCAGTTCCCGGACCAGGCGCCAGGGCAGCAGCGAGAAGCCGGTGAAGAGGTGCCCGTCGAAGGTGCCCGGTGCCGTCGGGTCGGGTGCCGGCTGGCCGAGCAGGCGTACGGATTCGCCGTCCCAGTCGTGCAGCAGCGCGGCGATGTCGGGCCCGGGCGGCGACGCCGGGTCGGCGAGGTACGCGTCGGCGTTGCCGACAAGTACGCCCCGACCGGCGATCCAGTCTCGCAGGTTGCCGACCCCACCGGCGGTGCCGAGCGGAGTGCCCTGCTCCACCGAGAGGTGGGCTCGGGTGCCGACCTGCTCGACCACCTGGTCGCCGAGGTAGCAGGCGTTGACGGCGACCTGCTGCGGCCCGGCCAGGCCGAGCCCGGCGAGCCGGGCCAGCGCGCGATCCAACAGTGACACGTTGCCCACCGGGCAGAGTGCCTTGGGCAACCGCTGGGTCAGCGGGCGTAGTCGGGTGCCCTCCCCGGCGGCGAGCACCACCGCGCAGAGTTCACCGTCGAGGCTGGCCACGGCCCCCTCCCCGGGCCCGCCCGAGGTCGCGGCTGGCGGGGACGTCAGTGCCCGCGGGGAGGTGGAGGACGCCAGGGCCGCCGAGGACGTCGGTGCCGGCGAGAACGTCGGATCGGGTGGTGGGCTGGTCATGGCAGGGTGTCGGGCAGTGGTGGCGGGAACTGCCCGGCCAGTGGACCGATGTCGTAGTAGGCGAGCAGTCGCGCGGTGGGCCAGGTCAGCTTGGGCAGGTCGTCCAGCGGATGCCAGGCGGCCTCGAAGACCTCGGCCCCGTCCACGGTCAGCGTGGTGCTCGACGCCGGCACCTCGGCGGTGAAGACCACGTCCACCCAGCCTTTGGCGTGTACGACGGCGTTGGGGGTCGCCGGGGTCAACTGGGTGGGGGAGAGGCGTACGCCCGACTCCTCGTGCAACTCGCGGGCCGCGCCCACGGCCGGGTTCTCGCCGCGTTGCAGCAGCCCGGCCGGCAGCGACCAGCCTCGACCCGGTGGCTGGCGCAGCAGCAGCAGGCGACCCGCGCCCTCGGCTTCGCTGTCGTGCACCAGGGTGACCGCGCCGACGATGTACTTCGGCACGGCCAGCCGCACCAGCCGGCGCCGTACCGACGGCGGAAGCCGATAGAAGACCTGGTATGCGACGGCGCGTCCGATGCGGCGCGAGCGGGGGGTCATGGCTTCAGGCTAGTGGCCGCGAGACGCGCTCGCGCCCGAGGAACGCGGTGCGTCACTGCCGGTGGTCGCCTTACTGCCGGTGGTCGACGAGGTCGATGAGTTGGCGTACGACGGCGTCCGGTTCGAGCACCCGGTCGAAGACCGCGACCAGCAGGGTTTCCAGGTCGGGGTAGCCGAGTTCCTCCGACAGCCGCAGCAGCGGCAGGTCGCTGGCCAGCCCTCGGTTGTGTTGGCGCAGGGCGAGCCCGATGGTGGCCCGGCCCAGCCGGACCTTGTCGCTGATCGAGATGCCGGGCTCACTGTGCTCGGCGAACCAGCGGTTGATCTGCATCTGCGCGTGCGGCGACTTGACGAAGCCGAGCCACTCGCGGCGCGGGCCGCGCGGGGCGACCTCGGCGTCGAGGGAGCACTCCTCGTCGGTCTCGGTGAAGATCTCGACCACGTCGCCCTCCTCCAACTCGGAGGAGAGCGGGACCAGCCGACCGTTGATCCGGGCGGCGAGACATCGCTCGCCCCGGTCGGTGCCCAGTTCGTAGGCCAGGTCGACCGGGGTCGCCCCGGCCGGCAGGACGATCTGCCGACCTTCGGCGACCACCTGGATCTGTGCCTCGGCCAGGTCGCAGCGCAGCGACTGGAGGAACTGCGCCGGGTCGGCGGCGTCCTGCTCCCAGTCCAGCACCCGGCGCAACCAGTCGAGCTGTTCGGTACGGGCCGCCGGCGCGCCACTGGCACGGGGGAAGCGGAAGTCGGCGGCCACCCCGTACTCGGCTGAGCGGTGCATCTCCTCGGTGCGGATCAGCACCTCCACGGTGCGGTCGCGGGGGCCGCAGACGCTTGTGTGCAGGGAGCGGTAGAGGTTGTTCTTCGGGGAGGCGATGAAGTCCTTGAACCGGCCGGGCACCGGTCGCCAGAGCCCGTGGATGGCGCCGAGGGCCGCGTAGCAGTCGGTGGCCGGGCCGTCCACCACGACGGTGATGCGGGGCAGGTCGTACGGCACGGTGTGGCCGCCGGCGACGGTGTCTTTCCAGATCGAGTAGAGGTGCCGGGGTCGGGGCGCGACCTGGGCGTCGACCCGGCTCCGCCGCAGCGCCACCTTGGCCTGGGCCACCACGTCGTTGAGGTAGCTGTCCCAGCCGGGGCGGTCGTGCACGTGGCGGGCGATGCGGGCGTGCTCGTCCGGCTCCAGGTGCAGCAGCACCACGTCGTCGAGTTCCCGTTTGAGGGTCTGGATGCCCAACCGGTCGCAGAGGGGTACCAGCACCTCGAGGGTCTTGCGGGCGATCCGTTCCCGGGAGGCCGCCGAGCGTACGCCCAGGGTGCGCATGTTGTGCAGCCGGTCGGCCAGCTTGATGATCAGCACCCGGACGTCCTTGCCGGCCGCGATGATCATCTTTCGGATGGTCTCCGCCTCGGCGGCCTGACCGTAGAACGCCTTGTCGAACTTGGTGACCCCGTCGACCAGGTGGGCCACCTCGTGGCCGAAGTCCTCGGCGAGGGCCTGCAACGTGTAGCGGGTGTCCTCCACGGTGTCGTGCAGCAGCGCCGCGACCAGCGTGGTGGTGTCCATGCCCAGCTCGGCGCAGATCTGCGCGACCGCGAGCGGGTGGGTGATGTACGGCTCCCCGCTCTTGCGGAACTGGCCGCGGTGCATGTTCTCGGCGATCGTGTACGACCGGCGCAGCACCGCGGGGTCGGCACCCGAATGGATGCTGCGGTGGGTGCGGACGAGTTGCCCCACCGGCTCGGTGTCGGTGGTCGGCCAGCTCAGCAGCGACCGGAGTCGGCGGGCGAGCGGAAGTTCGCCTGGTTGTGCGGGTAGTGCGCCCCGTAGGGCGCCGCCGCGTCCGGCGTCGACGTCCACGTGGGACACCCCCTCACTTCCGCACCGGCGCGCCTGCGGATCGGCAACCGGGAGCAGAACCTCGAAACGGGCAGGACTGCACTCCCTTAACAGACTAAGTGAGTCGACGTAGTCCGATCGGTCAGTTGCTCATGAGCGTTCGGACCAGAGTTGACGGGACGCTGCGTTCTCGGCCTTGGTCAACAGGTCACGGAAGCGACCCGCGCCGGACACCGGAGAGGCCCATCCGGCCGACATCTCCACCAGTCGGGTCTCCGGCCGTTCCAACCAGGACAGGATCCGTTCCGACTCCTCCGGGGTGGCCGCCGGGACCGGGCCGTGCCCGGCCGGCACCGTCTCGGCGGTGGCGCGGATGGTGGCCAGGGTCGGTCGCGGGTGGACCCCGGGCGGGCTGACCCCCGCTCCGGCGAGCCGACCGTGCCGCACCAGCGCCAGCTCCCAGCCGCCGCCTTCGGCCGGCCGGGCGGCGGCCACCTCGGCGATGCCGGTCAGCGCGGCCAGCCGCTGCATGCGTACGGTCGCGCGCAGCACCGCCGCCAGTCGTGATCGGAGCACCGCCGCCTCCTCGTAGCGCTGACCGGCGGCCAGTGCCTCGATCCGGGCCAGCAGGGCGTCCACCACCGGCTTGGCGTCGCCGGTGGTGGCCTCGGCGAACGGCGTCACCGCGACGGCGTCGTACTCCTGGGGGGTGATGCGGTGCTCGCAGGGTGCCGGGCAGCGGCCCAGCTCGGCCAGCGCGCAGGCCGGCGTGACGGTACGCAGCGACAGCCGGTGGGTGCACTGACGCAGGGGCACCGCGTCGTGGAAGCCGGCGGCGGCCAGCTCCGCGGCCCGCCGCGAGGAGAACGGCCCGAGGTAGGCGCGGTCGTCGGGGGAGATCTCCCGCACCACCGACAACCGGGGGTACGGCCCGTCGGTCAGCTTCAGCCAGACCACCCGCTCCGGATACTTCGACCGTCGGTTGTACGGCGGGGCGTGCGCCCCGATCAACCGCAGCTCTCGGACCTCCGCCTCCAGCGAGTGGGCGCACTCCAGCGCCTCGACCCGCTCGGCGGCGGCCAGCATCTCCGAGATCCGGGCGCGTTTCTCCGCGGCGGTGAAGTAGCTGCGGACCCGGGTGGCGATGTCGCGCGAGGTGCCGACGTACAGCGGTCGGTCGTCGGCGGCCCGGAAGATGTAGACCCCGGGGGAGCGGGGCAGCCCGTCGGCCAGGTGCCGTTTGCGGCGTTGCGTCGGGGTGACCGCCCGGGCGAACTCGATGGCCTCGCCGATGGTGTCGACCCGGTGCCCGCCGAGCCGCCCGATCAGCCCGTGCAGCACGTCCACGGTCGCCCGGGCGTCGTCCAACGCCCGGTGCGTCGGGGTGGTGGCAGCCCGGAAGTAGGCCGCCAGGGTGCCGAGTTTGCGGTTTGGCACCTCGTCGCGCAGCAGCACACGGCGGGCCAGCGCGGCGGTGTCCAGCACCCGGGGGTTGGGCCAGCGGTAACCGTGCCGGGCGCACGCGGCCTTGAGAAAACCGACATCGTACGGGGCGTTGTGGGCGACCAGCACGGCATCGGAGATGAACTCCAGGAAGCTCGGCAGCACCTGTTCGATGGGGGGCGCGGGCAGCAGCATCGCCTCGGTGATGCCGGTCAGCACGGTGATGAACGGTGGAATCGGCACGCCGGGGTTGACCAGGGTCGCCAGCACCCCCAGCTCCTCGCCACCGCGTACCTTCACCGCGCCGATCTCGGTGATGCCGCCGCCGTCCGGTGCCCCACCGGTGGTCTCCAGGTCGACGACCACGAACGTCGTCGCATACAGCGGCAGCGCCGGGTCGACGCCGTCGACGGCCGGGTCGAGCCCGGCCAGCGCCGGCTGGAGGTATTCCTGTGCTGCCATCGGCGGCACGGTAACCGTCCGGTCCGACACTCCCGCCCCACCGGTCCCATTCGCCACCACCGGTCTAGGATGAGAGATCGGCTCACTCACCGGGCGGTGGGCCCGGTCGCGGTGGGAGACTTGCCACATGCCCCTCACCGAGCCGTACGACGACAACCTCTCCCAGGAGGAGCAGGTCGTCGCGGTGCCGGCTGCCGGTGACCTCGCCGATGTCGCCGCCGCCGGGGGGTTGGGGGACCCGCCGCACCCGCAGACCGCCGCCGACGGCGGCGCCGACGCCGGGACCGCCGATGCGCAGACCCCCGCCGATCCGGATGCCGAGCAGACGCCCGACGCCGAGCAGACGCCTGAGCCCGATACCGAGCAGACGCCCGAGCCGGAGCCGAGCCTGCCCGAGCCGGTCCGGCAGCGGATCGTCTCACTCACCGCCGCCGTGCTGCCCGGCCTGCCCGGCGACGAGGTGCCCGTGCCGCTGCGTCGGGTCGCCAAGTTCGCCCCGAACCGGCGGGCCCGCCTCGGCGCGCCGGTGATCGCCGCCCAACTCGCCGCCGACCCGCTGTTCCGCCAGCGGGTCACCGCCCGGGTGCTGGCCGACGCCGGTGACCTGGGTGCCGCTGTGGTCGACGGGACGGCCCCCGCCGCCGCCGATCCGGTCGAGGTAGCCGCCCTGGCCTACCTGGCCCGGCCGCGCGGGTGGCGGCAGCTGATCGAGGCCAGCGGCGCGGCGGTACGCGCCGAGGCGGACACCGCCGTGGTGGCCGAACTGGTCCGCCAGGCCGAGCAGCGGGCCAACCGGGCCGACCACGACCGCGCGGTGGCCCGGGTCGAGGCCGACAAGCTGCGCGACGAACTGGCCCGGGTCCGCGAGGAACTGGGCCAACTGCGCGAGGAGTCCCGCCAGCTCGCCCGGGCGCTGCGGGAGAGTCAGGCCCGCGAACGTCGGGCGAGTGAGCTGCTGGCCACCGAGCGGGGCCGGGCCGCGCGGGCGGCGGCGGACGCGGACGCCGAGTTGCGCCGGGCTCGGGCTCGACTGGCCGAAGCCGAGGCGGCGGCCGGGGTCGCCCGGGCCAGCGCCAAGGAGGCCCGCTCGGTCGACGACGCCCGCCTGTGGCTGCTGCTGGAGACCATCGGGCAGGCCGCCGTCGGGCTGCGCCGGGAGTTGGCCCTGGATCCGGTGGAGAAGCTGCCCGCCGACTTCGTCGCCGACTCCTTCGCCGACTCCTCGACGGCCACCTCCACCGGGGCCGCGGCGCGGGCCCGGGACACCGACGACCCGGCCCGACTGGACCAGCTGCTCGCCCTGCCCCGCGCCCACCTGGTGGTCGACGGCTACAACGTGACAAAGCGGGGCTTCGGGGAGATGTCGCTGGAACAGCAGCGCAAGCGGCTGATCACCGGCCTGGGCGGGATCGCCGCGCAGACCGGTGACGAGGTCACCGTGGTCTTCGACGGCGCCGAACGGATGCACGGGCTGCCGCCCACCCCGCGGGGGGTGCGGGTGCTCTTCTCCCGCAAGGGCGAGACCGCCGACGAACTGATCCGCCGGCTGGTCCGCGCCGAGCCACCGGGGCGTGCGGTGGTGGTGGTCTCCTCCGACCGCGAGGTCGCCGACGGGGTACGCCGACACGGCGCCTACCCGTTGGGCGCGGACTCGCTGCTGCGCCGCCTCTCCCGCTCCTGACCGGATCGGTTGCGATCCACTCGAGTGGGGACAACGTGGGCCGGGCAATAGGATTGGCGCCCATGGCGACAGGAGCGACGGTATGAGCGGCAGAGCGGACGGCCGGTCCGATACCGGTCGCTGCGCCGGGTCGCCGCAGGCGGATCGGGTGGTCTGGTGAGCCCGCGCGGTTGGGCCGTACTCACCCTGGCCGGGCTCGGTCTCGCGCTGCTGGTGGCGGCGCTGGTGCTGATCCCGTGGAACCGTCCGCCCGCGCCCCGCGCCGATCAGCTTGCCGCACTCCGGGAACTCCCCGCCGACCAGGTGGAACGGGCCCGACAGTTCCGCTCCGCGCTGCGCCCCGGCAGTTGGACGGCGCTCGGTGTCGGCCTGCTGGTGGCGCTCGCGCTCGGGCTCACCCCGCTGGGCAGCCGCCTGATCGAACTGGCCGGGCGCCCCTTCGGTGACCACTGGACCGCGCAGGCGATTCTCGGCGGGCTCGCCGTGGTGCTCGTGGCCGACCTGGTCACGTTGCCCTTCGCCGCCTGGCGGCACAGCGTGCTCACCCGGTGGGGACTGGCCACCAACGGCTGGGCCGGCTGGACCGTCGACCTGCTCAAGTCGTACGCCGTCAGTGCCGTCGTCGGCGCGGTGGCCCTGCTCGGCTTCTACACCGTCGTGCGACTCGCCCCGCGTTGGTGGTGGGCGTTCGGCGCGGCGGGGGCGGCGACCCTGGTGGTGCTGTTGTCGTTCGTGCTGCCGGTGCTGGTGGAGCCGGTGTTCAACCGGTTCAGCCCGATGGAGCCGGGGCCGCTGCGTACCCAGCTGATGGACCTGGCCGCCCGCGACGGCGTACCGGTGCGCGACGTGCTGGTCGCCGACGCGTCCCGGCGCACCCGGGCGGTCAACGCCTACGTCTCGGGATTCGGCCCGACCCGCCGGGTGGTGGTCTACGACAACCTGCTGCGGGAGGCGACCGACGCCGAGGTGACCGCGGTGGTGGCCCACGAACTCGGCCACGCCAGGGACCGGGACGTGCCGGTCGGTACGCTCACCGGCGCGCTCGGCGCGGCAGCCGCCGTGGTGGCGCTCTACCTGATCGGCTCCTGGCCGCCACTGCTGCGCCTGGCCGGTGTCGGCTCGGTCGCCGAGCCGCGCGCGTTCGGGCTGCTACTCGCCCTGGTCACGGTGGCCGGGCTGGTCTTCGCGCCGGTGCAGGCGCTGATGTCGCGCCGGGTCGAGGCCCGCGCCGACGCGCACGCGCTCGCGCTGACCGGTGACCCGGCCGCCTTCGAGTCGATGCAGCGGCGACTGTCCTCGGTGAACCTCTCCGACCCGGATCCGCCCCGCTGGGAGTACCTCTACTCGGCCTCCCACCCCTCCACCGTGGAGCGGATCGCCGCCGCCCGCGCGTACGCCAGAAAGGCCGGTTGATGGGTCGCACGTTGCTGGTCACGAACGACTTCCCGCCGCGTCCCGGCGGCATCCAGTCGTTCGTCCACAACCTGGCGGTACGCCAGCCCGCCGGCTCGGTGGTGGTGTACGCGTCGAGTTGGCCGGATGCCGACAAGTTCGACGCCGACCAGCCGTTCGAGGTGATCCGCGAGCGGACCCGGATGCTGCTGCCGACCCCGTTGGTGGCCCGTCGCGCGGCCCGGCTGGCTCGGGCCTACGACTGCGACAAGGTCTGGTTCGGTGCCGCCGCCCCGCTGGGCCTGCTCGCCGCGGGGCTGCGCCGCCGGGCGGGCGTACGCCGGGTGGTCGCCCTCACCCACGGGCACGAGGTGGGCTGGGCGGCGCTGCCGCTGGCCCGGACCGCCCTGCGGCGCATCGGTCGGGGCGCGGACGTGGTCACCTACCTGGGGGAGTACACCCGCAGCCGGCTGGCCCGCGCCCTCGACGGGCTGACCGAGCTGCGGCAACTCGCCCCCGGCGTGGACACCGAGCTGTACCACCCGGGCGTGGACGGCACCGAGGTCCGCCGCCGGCTGGGGCTGGCCGACCGGCCGGTGGTGGTCTGCGTCTCGCGGCTGGTGCCGCGCAAGGGCCAGGACATGCTGATCCGGGCGCTGCCGCTGATCCACAGCCGGGTGCCCGACGCGGCGCTGCTGGTGGTCGGTGGCGGACCGTACCGGGCGACGCTGGCCCGGCTGACCCGCGAGGTCGGCGTCGAGGATGCGGTGGTCTTCACCGGCTCGGTTCCGGCGGAGGACCTGCCTGCCCACTACGCCGCCGGTGACGTGTACGCGATGCCCTGCCGGACCCGCAACCGGGGGCTGGACGTGGAGGGGCTCGGCATCGTCTACCTGGAGGCGTCGGCGACCGGCCTGCCGGTGGTGGCCGGTGACTCCGGCGGTGCGCCGGACGCGGTGCGGCAGGGAGAGACCGGGTACGTGGTCAACGGCCGGGATGTCACCGAACTCGCCGACCGGGTGGGCACCCTGCTCGCCGACCGGGACCTGGCGCGTACCTTCGGCGCGGCCGGTCGGGCCTGGGTGGAACGGGAGTGGCGCTGGGAGACCCAGGCCGACCGCCTGACCGCTCTGTTGAACGGCTGACTGTTAACAGGGGTCCCCTGCTCTACCGCAGGCGTTAACAGGGTGCCCTTCCTTACACCTCAGCGCAGCCGGGCGAGGATGTGATCCGCGGGGGCGGGACGGCCGAAGTGCCAGCCCTGACCGGCGTCGCAACCGATCGCGCGCAGCCGCTCGGCCTGACCGACGGTCTCCACGCCCTCGGCGGTCACCGTCAGGTCCAGCGCGTGGGCCAGCGAGACAAGCGAGGCGAGGATCCGCTCGTCGGCCGCCTCCGGGGCGCGCAGGCCCCGGACGAACTCGCCTGCCACCTTCAGCTCGGTCACCGGCAGGTCCCGCAGGTAGGCCAGGTTGCTGTAGCCGGTACCGAAGTCGTCGATGGCGATGCGTACCCCCAGGTCGGCAAGCGCCCGTAGGGTGCGCACCGGCTCCTCGGCGCCGCTCATCATCATGCTCTCGGTGATCTCCAGCTGGAGCCGGTTCGGTGGCAGGCCGGTGTGTCGCAGCAGGCCGCACACCTCCTGCACCAGGTCGGGGCGGCGCAGCTGACGTACCGCCAGGTTGACGCTGACGTACGGCGGTTCACCGGTGGCGGCCGACCAGCCGACCGCCTCGCGGCAGGCCTCGGCGAGCACCCAGGAGCCGAGCGGCACGATCAGGCCGGTCTCCTCGGCCAGCCCGATGAAGCTGTCCGGACGCAGCACCCCCAACTGCGGATGCTGCCAGCGCACCAACGCCTCGACCCCGAGCACCGAACCGTCCTGCAACGAGGTCAACGGCTGGTAGTCGAGGTAGAACTCGCCGCGCTCCAGCCCGCCGGGGATGGCCGCGCTGAGCGCCTGCCGAGCCTGTTCCCGGTTGTCGCGTTCGGCGTCGTACAGCGCCCAGCCCGCGCCGCCGGCGCTCTTGGCCCAGTGCAGGGTGCTCCCGGCGGCCCGCCACAGGTCGTCCGGAGTGGTGCCGGCGACCTGGCGTTCCACCACACCGACGCTCGCGGTGACCGTCACGTCGTGCCCGCCGACCAGCACCGGCTCGGCGAGGGCGGCCAGCGCCGACTCGGCGACCGCCACCACGTCCCCGGTGCCGGTGGAGCGTTCGACGAGGATCATGAAGGCGTCCCCGCCGAGCCGGGCCACCAGGTGAGGTTCCACGGCACGGCTGAGCCGGTGGGCCGCCGCCACCAACGCCCGGTCGCCGATCTGGTGCCCGTACGAGTCGTTGATCCGTTTGAACCGGTCGATGTCGAGGAAGCACAGCCCGACCCGGTGGACGTCGTCGCGGTGTGCGGTGCAGACCGCGGCGAGCCGTTCGGCGAACAGCGTCCGATTGGGCAGGTCGGTGAGCGGGTCGTGGGTGGCCTGGTGCCGGAAGCGTGCCTCGCTGGCCCGCAGCGCCCGCTCCGCGTCGGCCCGGGCGATCAGGGCGGCCCGCCGGATCGCCTCCTGCTCGTCCAACGTCCGGTCGCGCAGGGCGCGGGCGTAGCCGGTGGCGATCGCGGCGAGCAGCCGGGCCATCCGGTCGGCGATGTCGTCGGCGACCAGGTCCAGGTCGCGTACCAGCCGGAGTTGGATCACCTCGACGGTGCGACCGAGCGCCTCGGCGGAGGCGATGTGCGAGGCGACCAGCTCGGTGGCCACCCGGTGCCCGGCGCGCAGGTCGAGCGGTTCCGTGCGCAGTGCCGCGGCCAGCTGGTCGGTGAGCCGCTGCAACAGCGTCTCCAGCTGGGCGTGCGTCATCGGGAGGTAGCTGGTGCCCGCCAACGCCTTGGCCCACGCCCGAGCGAACGCGCCGGGGCGGGCGGGACCGTCCGGAGGCTCACCCACCGAGTCGCCCGACCCCACCCAGGAAGACCGCCCGCTCGGCGTCCTCGGCGCTGTCCGGGGTTTCCGGACGCCACTGCGGCACCCACACCACCCCGGGCTCGACCAGCTCGAAGCCGTCGAAGAACGCGGTCAGCTCGGCCCGACTGCGAACCCACAGCGGGTTGTCGGTGCGCTGGTAGACCTTCTGCGCCTCGGCCCGCTCGGCCTCGCTGCGACCGTCGTCGCTGGCCTGCGACAGCACCAGGTAGCTGCCCGGGGCCAACGCCGCCCGCAGGGTGCGCAGCACCTCGGCCGGCCGGTCGTGCTCACCGACGAAGTGCAGCACCGCCACGATCAGGACGGCGACCGGCTGAGAGAAGTCGATCATCGCCCGGACGTCCGGGTGGGCGAGGATGCGCTCGGGGTGGCGGAGATCCTCCTGGACGACCGTGGCGCTCTCGTTGCCGGTCAGGATCTCCCGGCTGTGTGCCACCGCGACCGGATCGACGTCGACGTAGACCACCCGGGAGTCCGGGGCGTGCCGCTGGGCGATCTCGTGCACGTTGCCGACGGTCGGGATGCCCGAACCGATGTCCAGGAACTGGCGGATCCCCGCCTCGCAGAGGAACTGCACGGCCCGGCGCAGGAAGGCGCGGTTGGCCTGGGCCATCAGCGGGGCCTCGGGAACCGCGGCCACCATGGCCTGGGCCGCCGCCCGGTCCACCGCGAAGTTGTGCGATCCGCCGAGGTAGTAGTCGTACATCCGAGCGACGCTGGGCCGCTCGACATCGATCGTCTCGGGTGCCCAGTCCGGCCGCTGCAATGTCTCACTCCTCCGCACACGGTGTAGGCGTCAATGCCCCGGCGGGTATTCTGCCCCGCTTTCATCACCGAGACCATAGTGCGTCCGCAGACGGAGGTCGATACGAAAGATCCGTGCCCGCGCGGTAGCGGACACGGATCCCTTCGTCGCCGTGGGTGTTGCTCAGAACTTGGGGGCGTCCGGCGCTTCGAGCAGACCGAGCCGCAGCGCGGTCATCAGCGCCTGGGCCCGGTTGGCCGCGCCGAGCTTCTCGTAGAGCTTGGAGATGTGCGTCTTCGCGGTCGACTCGCTGACGAACAGCTGCTTGGCGATGCCGGCCACGCTCATGCCGTCGGCGAGCAGCCGCAGCACCTGGCCCTCACGCGGCGACAGCTGCGGCCCGGACGGGGCGAGCCGGCGCTTCATCGCCTCGGCCAGGTCGGCGGCGGTGAAGGCGCTGGGGGAGGAGGCGGCGTGCCGGGCGGCGGCGACGACCTCGTCGGCCGGCGCGGTCTTCGGCACGAACGCGCTCGCCCCGGCCTCCAGGGCGCCGAAGAGCTGGTCGTCGCCCGCGTACATGGTGAGCACCACGATGCCCATCGACGCGCTGGACTTGCGCAGTGCGCGGGTGGCCTCCAGGCCGCTGCCGTCGGGCAGCCGCAGGTCCATGATCACCACGTCCGGCTGCAGCGCGCCGGCCTGCCGTACGCCCTCCGCCGCGGTGGCGGCCTCGCCCACGACCTCGAACTGCCGGTCGCGCTCGAAGGCGTGCCGCAGGCCCTTACGGATCAAGTCGTGGTCGTCGACAAGGAGGACCTTGGTACGGGTAGCCGGTGTCGGACTTGTGGTCATCCTCGGGTTACTCCCCTTCTGCTGCGGCGGCGCTACCGCGAAGGTTATCGCGCCGGGGTGACGAGCCGACCACCACCGCCACGGTCGTCCCACTGGGCTGACGTGGTCTGATCTCCAACCGGCCCCGGATA
Organism: Verrucosispora sp. ts21; assembly: GCF_002879555.1. Classification (NCBI taxonomy): domain Bacteria; kingdom Bacillati; phylum Actinomycetota; class Actinomycetes; order Micromonosporales; family Micromonosporaceae; genus Micromonospora; species Verrucosispora sp. ts21. Next base: position 13,526 of record NZ_PNOZ01000051.1, read on the forward strand.
CGTTCCGCCCTCTCGGCCATGATCGCAAGCCCATAGTGCCCGTCGGAACGTTTGTCACCTATGCCGTGACCGTCATCCGACACTTCGATCTGGGCGTACGGGGGATCCACCTCGCAGGTGACCCAGAGGTTGGTCGCCCCGGCGTGCTTACGGGCGTTGGTCACCGCCTCCTGGGCGATGCGCAGCAACTCGGCCTCGGTGGCTGCGGGCAGCCGGGCGGTGGACTCGTCGAGCGACAGGTGCACCCGCAGCCCGCCGGAGGCCCCGACGGTACGGGCGTACTCGGCGATCGCGGCGGCCAGACCGCCGTGCCGGTCCACCTCGCTGCGCAGCTCGAACAGGCTCAGCCGCAGCTCGGTGATGACCCGGGTGACCTCCTGGCGCAGGGTCCGCAGGCTCTCGGCGGTCTCCTCGGCGTCCTCGTGCACGGTGGCCAGCGCGTTGTCGATGCCGTAGCCGACCATCACCAGTTCCTGGGCCACCCCGTCGTGGATCTCCCGGGCCAGTCGCTGCCGTTCCTCGTTGGTGGCCAGCGACCGCACTTCGTCGAAGAGCAGGGCGGCCTCCAGCCGCAGCGCCGCCGGCCCGGTCAGCCCGGTCACCTCGGCCGTCACCGGCGACGGGTAGGCGTGCGCGGCGTCGGCCTCCAGCACCACCAGGCCGACCGTGCGGACCCCGGCGACCAGCGGCACGATCAACGCCGACACCTCCCCACCACGGTGGGAGCGGGACTGGGAACGGGCCGCGGTCTGCGGCTGCTGACTGGCCCAGGCGTCGGCGATGGCCGAGTCGGCGTCGAGTGTGGTCTCCCAGTCGACCCGGTCCGCACCGATCTGGGCGAGCACCACCAGTCGCCCGCCGCCGCTGGCGGAGAGCACGGCCCCCCGGTCGGTGCGGGCCACCGTGCGCAACTCCTCCAGCAGATGCTCGGAGATGCCACCCGGGTCCAGGGTCGCGCCGGGCAGTTGGCGGGCGACGGTACGCAGCTGGGTCAGCAGCCGGGTCGCCTCCGCGTACGGCTGGGGTTTGGTGTCCTGCCGCAGTTGCATCACCCGGTGCAGCGTCTGCGCCGCGTAGAGACCGAGCACGGCCAGGATCAGCCACTGGGCGCAGACCGCGAGGTAGCCCGTCTGGGTCATCTGTCGCGCTCCGCCGACCTCGGTGAACGCGCCGGTGATCAGCAGGGTGCCGGCGACCGTCGCGATGAGCAGGGCGCCCTCGCGGAACCGGCGTCGCAGTGCGGTGACCGTCACCGGCACCGCCAGGTACGGCAGCACCGCGGAGGCGCCCAGCCCGTCGATGTGCCCGCCGATGGTGGCGACCGCTGCGACCTGACTCGCCGCCAGGCCGAGCACCACCACCTCCGCCATCCGGCTGATCGGCCCGATCAGCCAGTGCTCGGGGGCCATCGACGCGGGCAGGCCGGCGACCGCGAGCAGGACGATCCACCAGAGCTGGGTCAGGTCACGGGTGGCGAGCAGGGTGAGGACGGCGACCAGGGCGAGCACGACCACCCGGGTCGCCGAGGCGAGCGGATGGGAGCGGGCCAGGGCGGTTGTCGAGGCGGACACGTGACGGATGGTAGTCAGCCGCGGTAGATGTCTGCGATTTCCGCCGCGTACGTCTTGTGGACAACTTGACGCTTGACCTTCATCGACGGGGTCAATTCGCCGGTGGCCTCGGTGAAGTCCTGAGGCAGGATGCGCCACACCTTGATCGCCTCGGCCTTGGAGACCGACTGGTTGGCCAGGTCCACCGCGCTCTGGATCTCCGCCCGCAGTCCCTCGTGCTCGCGCAGCGTCTCGGCGCTGGTGTCGGCGGGCAGGCCGACCGACTCCAACCAGGCCGGTAACGCCTCCTCGTCGAGGGTGATCAACGCGGCGATGAACGGCTGCCGGTCGCCCACCACGACGCACTGGCTGATCAGCTGGTGGGCCCGTACCTGGTCCTCCAGCACGGCCGGGGCGACGTTCTTGCCGCTGGCCGTCACGATGATCTCCTTCTTCCGGCCGGTGATGGTCAGGTAGCCGTCACCGTCCAGCGATCCGAGGTCTCCGGTGCGGAACCAGCCGTCGGAGCTGATCGCCTCGGCGGTCGCCTCGTCGTTGCGCCAGTACCCCTGGAAGACGATGTCACCGGCGATGAGCACCTCGCCGTCGTCGGCGATCCGGATGGTCACCCCGGGCAGCGGCCGACCGACCGTACCGATGCGGGTGAAGCCCGGCAGGTTCGCCGACGCCGCCGGGGAGGTCTCGGTCAGGCCGTACCCTTCGCAGACCGGCACGCCGACGCCCCGGAAGAAGTGGCCCAACCGGGCGCCGAGCGGTGCCCCACCGGAGATCGCGTCCCGGCAGCGTCCGCCGAGCGCGGCCCGCAGCTTGCCGTAGACCAGCTTGTCGAAGAGTGCGTGCTGGACCCGCAGCGCCAGACCCGGCCCGGCGGAGGTCTCCAGCGCCTCGCTGTAGGCGATGGCGACCGCCTCGGCCCGGGCGAAGATCTTGCCCTTGCCGGCGGCCTCGGCCTTCTGCTTCGCGCCGTTGTAGACCTTCTCGAAGACCCGGGGTACGGACAGCACGAAGGTGGGTTTGATCTCTTGCAGCTCGGGGACCAGGTTCTTGACGTCCGAGCAGTGCGCCATGGTGGCCCGGGCCTGCACCACGCCGATCTGGATGAGCCGGGCGAAGGCGTGCGCCAGCGGCAGGAAGAGCAGCGTGGAGGCGTTCGGGCCGAACAGGTTCGGCAGTACCGGCACCGCGTTGGCGATGTCGGAGTACATGTTGCGGTGGGTGAGCACGCAACCCTTGGGGCGGCCGGTGGTGCCGCTGGTGTAGATGATTGTCGCGATGTCCACCGACCGCAGCCCGGCGCGCCGCTGCTCGATCTCGGCGGGCTCCACCGTGCTGCCCGTGGTCATCAGCTCGTCGATCCCGCCGAGGTCGATCTGCCACAGGTGCACCAGCTCGGGCAGCCGGTCGCGGACGCCGGCCACCAGGGTGGCGTGCGCGGTCGACTCCACCACGGCGGCCACCGCGCCGGAGTCGGCCAGGATCCAGGCGGCCTGTTCGGCGCTGGAGGTCTCGTAGACCGGCACGGTGACCGCACCGGCGGCCCAGATCGCGTAGTCGACAAGGGTCCACTCGTAGCGGGTCCGGCTCATCAGCGCGACCCGGTCACCGGGCCGGACGCCGGCGGCGACCAGGCCGCGGGCGACCGCGACGACCTCGTCGCGGAACTGGCGGCAGGTGACGTCCACCAGGCCGCCCTGGGAGTCGCGGCGGATGAACTGCACCGCGTCCGGCGCGACCTCGGCGTTCTCCCAGACGGGATCGGTGAGGTTGGCCGAGTCGCCGACGGTGACGATCGGCGGGACGGAGAACTCGCGCACCTGCACTCCCTCGTGCTTGCACTGGCCGGTCCGGGTGCCACCGGCGGGTCTGCTCATCTCGAAACCTACCTGCCCCGCCGCTGGCGAGCACATCGCAGGTGGGGCGGCGCGGCACGACCGGCTCCCGGGGCGGGTAGCCTCCCCCCATGGCGGACTCCTCCACCCAGTCGATCACCATTGCCGCGTCACCGGACCAGGTGGCGGCGGTCATCTGTGACTTCCCGAGCTATCCCCGGTGGACCGACGCGATGCGCGAGGTCGAGGTCATCGAGGAGTACGAGGACGGTTACGCCAGCCAGGTCCGTTTCGTCCTGGACGCCGGCGTGCTGGCCGACGAGTACGTGCTGGAGTACGCCTACGCCGAGGACCTGTCCCGCATCGAGTGGCACCTGGTGACACCGTCGAAGATGCAGAGGCTCCAGCGCGGGTCGTACGACCTGGTCGGTAATGCCGACGGGAGCACCACCGTGACCTACACCCTGGAGGTGGAACTCGCGGTCGGGATGCTCGGAATGTTCCGGCGCAAGGCCGAGAAGATGATCATGGATACCGCGTTGAAGCAGCTCAAGCGCCGGGTAGAAGCAACTGGTTCGGCGCAGTGACGCGTCCGGCGGCGCGGTCGCCACGGTAGAGGAGCCCACGATGGGTGCAACGGATCCGGGTTCGGCCCGACAGGAGGCGGAGCGGCTGGTCGCCACTCTGCTGGCCAGCGCGCGGTTGGCCGCCGGCAACCCCGGCACAGGGCCGCTGGGCTCACTGAGCGGGATCATGACCAGTGTCCTCGGTCACAACGACTCGTCCGAGGAGCCCGAGGGCGCAACCGGCCCGGGTTTCGCCACTGGTGCGCCGGAATGCTGTGTCTGCCCGGTCTGCCGGGGAATCGCCGCGTTACGCGATCCGAGTCCGGAATTCGCCGAGAGGTTGGCCACCGGCGCGGGCGATCTGGCCGCCGGACTGGCGAGCTTTCTGCGGGCCTTCGCCCCGCCCGAGACGCCCGACGACCCCTCCAGCGGCCCGGGCGGGGACCCGGACAGCGACCACGTGTGGCGCGAGGCGACCCGTACCGGGCATGATTCTCAGCCGGCACCGGATCGGCACGTCTGGACCGCCGCGACGCGAGCGGAAGAGGGTGCCGTCCCGGCCGTCCCGCCCGTCGATGCCGCCGGGCCGGTCGCGGACGCCGTAGGCCCGACGCCGGAGACCGGCCGCCCGGTGGTGCCCGCCTCACGGACGCCGGACGGCGAGCGCCGGACCGCGTCGGAGGCCGCGGCGCCCACCAGCGCCGAGCAGCAGGGCGCAGCAGGCGACGAAGCCTGATCTCAGGACGACCCGCACCACCGGCCAGGGCAGGTACGCGCGGGGCACAGCAGAGGGGAGTGGCAGCGGTGACGCTGACCATCGGAGTCGACGTGGGTGGCACGAAGGTGGCCGGTGGTGTCGTCGACGACACCGGCACGGTGCTGGTGCAGACCCGACGGGACACCCCCGCCGACGACGTGGGCAAGACCCGCGACGTCATCACCGAACTGGTCACCGAACTGGCCGCCGGGCACGACATCCAGGCGGTCGGCATCGGCGCGGCCGGGTGGATCGACGCCAGCCGCTCCACCGTGCTCTTCGCCCCGAACCTGGCCTGGCGGGACGAGCCGCTGCGGGCGTACGTCAGCGCGGCGGTCGGCCTGCCGGTGATCGTCGAGAACGACGGCAACGTGGCTGCCTGGGCGGAGTTCCGCTACGGCGCGGCCCGCAACGCCGACGACTCGATGGTCATGTTCACCATCGGCACCGGCGTCGGCGGTGGCATCGTGCTCGGCGGTGACCTGGTCCGGGGTGCCAACGGCATCGCCGCCGAACTGGGTCACATGCTCACCGTCCCGGACGGGCACCAGTGCGGCTGCGGTCGGCTCGGCTGCATCGAGCAGTACGCCAGCGGCAGCGCCCTGGTCCGCTTCGCCCGCGCTGCGGCCCGGCAGGAGCCGCAGCGGGCCACCGCGCTGCTGGAACTCGCCGACGGCGAGGCCGAGGCGATCACCGGCCCGATGGTGACCGCCGCGGCCAAGAGCGGCGACCCGGTCTCCGCCGAGGCGTTCGCCCAGGTCGGGCGCTGGCTCGGCACCAGCATGGCGGACATGGCGCAGATGCTCGACCCGCAGGTGCTTGTCGTCGGCGGTGGCGTCATCGACGCCGGCGAGCTGCTGATGGGCCCGACCCGGCGGTCGTACGCCGAGTCACTCGCCCAACGCAGCCGGCTGCCGGTGGCCGAGATCCGCCCCGCGGAGCTGGGCAACGCCGCCGGCGTCATCGGCGCGGCCGACCTGGCCCGGCGGATCTGAGGTGACCGACGCCCACTCCGGCGTGCCGCTGCGCGTCGTGTCGTACAACGTGCACGGCCAGCGTGACGACGTCGCCGCGCTGGCCACGGTCGTCCGCCAGCTGGCACCCGACGTCCTGATCGTCCAGGAGGGGCCGCGCCGGTTCGGTTGGCGCGCGAAGTCGGCCACGCTGGCCGCCTCGTTCGGTCTCGTGGTCGCCGCCGGCGGGTTGCCGGCGCTGGGCAACCTGCTCCTGGTCAGCCTGCGGGTACGGGTGACCGGGGTGCGGCACCAACGCTTCCCGCTGACCCCCGGCCGGCACCTGCGCGGTGCCGCGTACGCCGACTGCGTGGTGGGGGGCCCGGCCCGCTTCACGGTGGCCGGCTCGCACCTGGCAACCGACCCGGTCGAGCGGCCCGACCAGGCGAAACTGTTCAAGCGGGAGTTGGACGTCGCGCCGTTGCCGGTGATCGCGGCGGCCGACCTCAACGAGGAACCGGGCGGCCCGGCCTGGCACACCGTCGCGCACGGACTGACCGACGCGGCGGTGGCGGCGGACCGGGCCGACCGGCTCACCTACTCCTGCGCCGACCCTCGGCGGCGCATCGACGGGGTCTTCGTGGACCCTCGGATCACCGTTGTCGACTACGACGTGCTGGACACCCCGCTGAGCCGCCGCGCCAGCGACCATTTTCCGATCGTCGTCGACCTGCTCCTACCCGTCGCGGACTGAGCTGCGGCGCTCGGACGGGCTGGACATACCGCGCGGATGTGGAGAGGATTTCGCGCGACCCGGCAGGCGTGCCGAGACGAAGGAGACCCCCCGGTGCCCACCCCCACCGAGCACGGCCGGCCCGATGCGGAGACGACCACACTGGCTCGCAGCCACGACGGTCGCCCGATCGCCGACCGGGGCGACACCGTCTGCGTCATCGGCGCCGGAGCCAGCGGCCTGACCGCCATCAAGAACCTCGCCGAGCACGGCTTCGGTGTCGACTGCTACGAGCGGGAGACCGGCATCGGCGGTGCCTGGAACTGGCGGCACGACCGCAGCCCGGTGTACGCCAGCACCCACCTGATCTCGTCGCGGCCGTTCACTCAGTTCCCCGACTTCCCGATGCCGGACGACTGGCCGGACTATCCGCACCACAGCCAGCTGCTGTCCTATTTCGAGCGCTACGCCGACCACTTCGACCTGCGCCGACACATCTGGTTCGGCACCGAGGTGGTGCGCATCGAGCCGGTCGACGGCGACCGGTGGGACGTCACCACCCGCAGCACCGGCGGCTACGGCCCCGAACGCACCTCCCGGTACGCCGCCGTGCTGATCGCCAACGGGCACAACTGGTCGCCGAAGCTGCCCCGCTACGACGGGTTGGAACAGTTCCGGGGCGAGGTCATGCACGCCTCGTCCTACAAGGACCCGGCGCAGCTGCGCGGCAAGCGGGTGCTGGTGGTGGGCGCCGGCAACACCGGCTGCGACATCGCCGTGGAGGCCGCCCAGCAGGCCTCACACTGCTGGCACTCCACCCGCCGGGGCTACTGGTACGCCCCCAAGTACGTCTTCGGTCGTCCGGCCGACCAGGTCAACGACACCCTGCTGGCGCTGCGGGTGCCGCTGCGAGCGCGCCAGTGGCTCTACCACCGCACGTTGCGGCTGACCGTCGGCGACCTGACCCGCTTCGGCCTGCCCGCACCGGACCACCGGGTGTACGAGACCCACCCGATCGCCAACAGCCAGCTGGTCTACCACGTCGGCCACGGCGCGATCACCCCGGTGCCGGACGTCGCGCGGCTGCATCCGCACTCGGTGGAGTTGACCGACGGTCGGCAGATCGACCCGGAGCTTGTCGTCTTCGCCACCGGCTACCTGCCGCGCTTCGAGTTCCTGGACGCGAAGATCCTCGGTGACGACGAGGGTGTGGGACGCCCCCGGTTGTGGCTCAACGCGTTCGTGCCGAACCATCCGACCCTCGCCGTCGCCGGCCTGCTCCAGCCGGACTCCGGCCTGTTCCCGCTGGTGCACTGGCAGGCGGTGCTGTTCGCCCGGCTGCTGCACACCCGCCTCACCCGCCCGGACCGGGCCGACGCCTTCGCGGGCCGGGTTTCGGCGGGCGCGGGCGAGCGCTACTCGGGACGGGTCAAGGACTCGACCCGGCACTGGTTCGAGGTCGGCCACGTCGACTACCTGCGCGCCCTGGAGCGTGCGCTGCGTGACCTGGAGGGCAAGTGACGCAGGTGAGCGAGCGGCCGCGGATCGTGCGCGGCTGGGAGTGGGCCCGTCCGGTACGGCCGGTACGGCGTGAGGTGCTCAGCGCCGCCCCCGAACTGGAGGAGGGACACCCGCCGCTGTTGTTCGTACCCGGCTTCGGGCACGGCGCCTGGGCGTACGCCGAGCACTGGCTCGGGCACAGCGCCTCCCGGGGTTTTCCGGCGTACGCGGTGAGCCTGCGCGGGCACGGCGGCAGCGGCCCGGCGCCGGAGGCGGACCTGCGGGCGTACACGCACGACGTGGTCCAGGCGGCGGCGGGCCTGCCGCGCCAGGCGGTGCTGGTGGGGCACGGCGCCGGGGCGCTCGTGGTGGCGCACGCCCTGGCCCGCTACCCGGCCCGGGCGGCGGTGCTGGTGGCCCCGGTGTTCGGTGGCTGGGCGAGCCTGGGTGCGGCGCTGCGCCGCAACCCGTTCGGCACCCTGCCGGCGGTGTTCGGCGGCGGCCTGCGGCTGAGCCGCAGCCAGCTGTTCAGCCGGGAACTGCCCGAGGCCGAGGCCCGGCGGTACACCGCCCGGCTGGGTCGGGCCGCCCGGCGTGCCCAGTGGCAACTGCTCGCCGGCACCGACCCGGAACCGGCGGTGGGTCGCCCGCCGGTGCTGGTGCTGGGCAGCCCCGACGACCGGGTGGTGCCGGCGACGGCGCTGACCCGCGCCGCCCGGCGTTACGGCTCGGCCCCGCTGCTCTTTCCAGGCATGGGACACGACCTGATGCTGGACGCCCGGTGGCAGGAACCGATCGACGCCATCCTCGACTGGCTGCTCAAACAACCGGGCCGCGCCGGCCGGCCCTGATCGGGGCACCGGGGCCGTCGGGCCGGCCCTGACCGGGCCGATGGGCCGACCCGCGCAGTGGGGTCGGCCCGGTGCTCGCCCGCGCAGTGGGGTCGGCCCGGTGGCTCGGCTCAACCGCCGAGCCGGGTGAGCAGCAACCCGCTCTGGTCCAGGGTGGACAGATAGGAGCGGGCCCAGGCGCGGATGTCGTGCTCCCGCAGGTACGCGCGCATGGCCTGCATCCGCGCCCGCACGTCGGCCGGCTCGGCGCGCAGCGCCGCGAGCAACCCCTGCTTGAGCCCTTCCAGGTCGTGCGGGTTGACCAGGTACGCCTGCGACAGTTCGGCGGCAGCCCCGGCGAACTCGCTGAGTAGCAGCGCACCGGCGTCGTCCACCCGGGCGGCCACGTACTCCTTGGCGACCAGGTTCATCCCGTCGCGCAGCGGGGTCACCGCCATCACGTCCGCGATCCGGTAGAGCGCGGCCAGTTCGGTCCGGTCGAACGGCTGGGTGAGGTAGTGGATCGCCGGTTCGCCCACCCGGCCGAACTCGCCGTTGATCCGTCCGACCTCGCGTTCGACCCGGTCGCGGAGGATCTGGTACTGACCGACCCGTTCCCGGCTGGGCACCGCCACCTGCACCAGCACCGTGTCGCGGACCTTGACGTGTCCACCTTCGAGCAACTCGCTGTACGCCTTGAGCCGCTGCTCGATGCCCTTGGTGTAGTCCATCCGGTCGACACTGAGGATGACCTGTTCCGGGCTGCCGAGGTCGTGCCGCAGCCGGCGCGCCCGGTCGGCCACCTCGGGCCGGTCGGCGAGCGCCGCCATCTCGGCGGTGTCGATGGAGACCGGAAAGGCTCCGATGCGGACGATCCGGTCCTCGACCGCGATCCGTCGGTCGGTGGCCGGCAGCCCGAGCACCTTGGTCACCAGTTGGGCGAAGTTGTGCGCGGCCTGAGCCCGCTGGAAACCGACCAGATCCGCGCCGAGCATCCCGTGCAGCAGTTCGGCCCGGCGCGGCAGCTGCATGAACAGCTCCGGCGGTGGGAACGGCACGTGCAGGAAGAAACCGATGCGCAGGTCGGGTCGCAGGGCACGGAGCAGGCCCGGCACCAGTTGCAGGTGGTAGTCCTGCACCCAGACCACCGCGCCCTTCTCGGCGACCTGGGCGGTGGCCTCGGCGAAGCGCTGGTTGACCCGCTGGTACGCGTCCCACCAGCGCCGGTGGTGCTCGGGTTGTTCCACCGCGTCGTGGTAGATCGGCCAGAGGGTCGCGTTCGCGAAGCCCTCGTAGTGATCGCGCAGGTCTTCGCTGCTCAACGGCACGGTGTGCATGCGTACCCCGTCGACGTCGGGCAGGGTGGGCGCGGGACCGGTCCCGCCGGCCCAACCGACCCAGGTCGCCGGGGTGTGTCTCAACAGGGGGTGCAGGGCGCTCACCAGGCCACCAGGACTGCGTCGCCACTCGCAGGCGCCATCGAGCGCCACGTTGTCGTTGATGGGGAGGCGGTTGGCTACCACCACGAGGGAGCTCTGTCGCATCTCGGGCATTCCGATCAGCAGGGGAGTGACCGCCACGAGAAAGGAACAACCGGGCAGTCGGAGGGTGACGTGACGTACTGTCGGTATTCCTACTGACAGTAAGTTACACCACTGTTACATCCCTCGGCGTAGGCGGTCTGCGTCCCGGTATCCGGGCGGCTTCCGGCTCGGCGGGCTCAGACGACCGCCCCGTCGTCGGGATCGCGTTCCTCGTCGCCCGGACGCAGCCGCCACACCAACGTGACGAAACCGGCGAGGATGCCGGTGAAACCGAGCAGCGTCACCACGCCCCGATCGGCGGGGACCAGGTCGGGGAAGAGGAACAGCACGAACCCGAGCAGAATGGCCAGCACACCGGCCACCGCGAACTTCGACACCCGGGGCAGCGGTGGGGGCGGGGGCGGCACGTAACGCTCGTCGGCGTCCGGGTCGTCGGGCAGGTCCGCGCCGAAGGTGTCCAGGCCCTCCAACAGTGAAGGGCCGTCGCCGTCGCGTGGGCCACGGCCCACCGAGACACCGGAGATGTCCGCCGCGTACGGCAACCGGCGTACGCCGGTGGCGGTCGGTCCGGCCGGCTCGTCGGGGCCCGGCAGGGTCGCGGTCGTGGTGGTGCCCGCCCGGCCCGGCGGCTCGTCCACGTCCTCCGCGGCCGGCCACGGGTGCGCCCCGGCGCCCGGCGAGGAGTGGAACCCGGCGACGATCTGAGCCCATTCGGCGTCGATGTCCGGTTCCTCGTTGACCCGTCCCGAGGTGCCCTCGTCGGACAGTTGGTTGAGGTAGTCCCGGGCCGTGCTCAGGTGCGAGCGGTCCACGTAGAGCCGGTCGACCGGCCGAGGCGGGACGGTGGTGGTGCGGGTGACCGGATTCAGATCTGCCGACGGTTGCAGGTACGCGGCGATGCCGCCGGCCGCCAGCACGTCGAGCAGGTGCTCGCCGACGCGCGGATCGACGTCGCCGGCCACGGCGTACTCGTTCGCGTCGATCCCGTTGTCCCGCCGTCCCCGGCGGGCTCCACCCGCTGACACCCGGACCATCCTCCTCATCGCGCCGCCGGCGCGCCCCGCGTCCAGCCCCTGGGCGCCACCCACACGCCGTGCTCTGAATCGTGACACGTCCGGACCGGGTTCGGGGAGTGCCTTGTGGCGTGGGGTACCCGGGCGCGTCCCGCGCCGCTGGTCGACACGCGGCTCTTTGTCCTTTTGTGCGGCGGGTGCCAGGCAATCCGGCGGATGCTCAGGCGCAGAGGTTCGCCACCGCGACCCGGACCGGATCGGGGTTGGCCCAGCTCCAGTTGGGGTGCGCGCGGTTGGTGAGCAGAACGAGCACGATCCGGCGGCCGGGGTGCACGAGAAGCGAGGTGCCGGTGAAGCCGGTGTGTCCGAAGGTGCGACTGGTGGCGAGTTTGCCCATGAACCAGGGCTGGTGAAGCACCACCCCCAGGCCATGGTCGGAGGTGCGGTCGGGACGTTCGGCGTCGACGGCGGGCAGGCCGGCGTTGACGTTTGTCAGCATCTTCGCGGTGGTTTCCGCGGAGAGGATCCGGGTGCCGCGGTAGGTGCCGCCGTCCAGCAGGAGCTGCCCGATGACGGTGAGGTCGGCGGCGGTGGAGAAGATGCCGGCGTGTCCGGCGATCCCACCGAGATGGTTGGCGACGTCGTCGTGCACGGTGCCCCGCAGCAGTCCCCGGCTGGAGCGGGCGTCGGTGGCGACGAGTCGCGCGGCCTGGTCGGCGCTGCTGAGCCAGGTCTTGGGGTTGAAGCCGGTGTCGCGCAGGCCGAGCGGGCCGGTGATGCCGGACTTGAGCGCCTTGTCGAGCCGTTGACCGGTGACGTGCTCGACGAGTTGGGCGGCGACCATGAGACCGACGCTGGAGTAGCGGAAGACCGTGCCGGGGGTGGCGCCCTTGATCAGCGGGGTGGCCAGGACGGCGGCCCGCCGGGCGGCGTCGTCGGGCAGACCGGTGACCTTGGCGCCGACGGGCAGCCCGCTGGTGTGCGCCAGCAGCATGCCGACGGTGACCTTGCTCTTGCCGGCACCGGTGAAGCCGGGCAGATACTCCACGACGGGGGCGTCGAGGGCGATCCGGCCGGCGTCGACCTGCTGCAGGGTCAGGATGGCGGTGAACACCTTGGTCAGCGAGGCGGTGTCGAAGATCGAGTCGTGACGCATGGCGACCTGCTTCGACTCGGGCAGCAGCACCGGGCCGGCACCGTAGCGCAGCGCCTTGCCGACCACGGCCCGGGCGACGAGCTTGCCGTCGACCTGCACGGACGTCACCGCGCCGGCGTACGCGGGGTGGTTCGGGTTCTGTGCCGTGGGCTTCAGGTGCCGGGTCAGCTCCATCGCCAGGCCCCGGCTCAGCGGTGACGGCGTGCCGATGCCGGCCTGCCCGCTCAGGCTGCCGTCGGCCGCCGCCTCGGCCGAGCTGCCGGGTGCCGCGCCGAGCGCCTCGCCGGCCGCCGCCGAGGGCGTTCCCGTGGGCGGCGCACTCGACGCCCCGGCGCCGGGACGGTGCGTCGCGGCGGGGCCGGTGGGTGAGCCGGTGGCGGCAACGGCGTCCGGCGTGGACGGCGACACCGGCTGGCGGCAGCCGGCGACGGCAGCGGTGACCGCGGCCAGGCCGAGCCCGAGCACGGTACGGCGGTGCACAGACATGCGCCGCATCATGACAGGCGTTGATCGTCCGACAAAGCCCCTGCCCCTTGCCGGCGGCGCTGTGTCACGGTTTCTGAGTCTGCCCGGTAACCGTTGTGATCGGCGGGCCGGATTCGTAGGCTCGTGTCGCGACCGCGCCGTCGCGAACCACCGCCAAGGGAAGGACGCCGGTGCTGTACTGGCTGTTGAAGTACGTGATTCTCGGCCCACTGCTGAGACTCATCTTCCGGCCGCAGGTGGAGGGCCTGCACCACGTACCGGCCACCGGCCCGGTGATCCTGGCCAGCAACCACCTCTCCTTCTCCGACTCGATCTTCACCCCGTTGATCGTGCCCCGGAAGGTCACCTTCGTGGCCAAGGCGGAGTACTTCGCCGGCAAGGGGATCAAGGGTGCGCTGACGAAGATGTTCTTCACTGGCACCGGCACCATCCCGGTGGACCGCTCCGGCGGCCAGGCGGCCCGCGCCGCCCTGGACACCCAGCTCAAGGTGCTGCGGGCCGGCGGCATCGCCGGCATCTACCCGGAGGGCACCCGCTCCCCGGACGGGCGGCTCTACCGGGGCAAGACCGGCGTGGCCCGGCTGGCGTTGGAGAGCGGCGCGCCGGTGGTGCCGGTGGTGATGCTCAACCTCGACAGGATCCAGCCGCCCGGCACGCTGCTGCCCAGAGTGGAACGGGTGCGCATCCGGTTCGGCCCGCCGCTGGACTTCTCCCGGTACGCCGGGCTGGCCGGTGACCGGTTCGTCGAGCGCGCGGTCACCGACGAGATCATGTACGAGCTGATGGAACTCTCCGGCCGTGAGTACGTCGACGTCTACGCCCAGAAGCTGAAGAACCCACCCGCCGCCCCCGTCGCCGCCTGAGCCGCTTTCGGCACGTCGCCTCGGTTGTGCCGCCCGACGGTGGCGGGTCAGCCGGCGAGGGTCCGGGTCTCGCCGACGTCCGGTCGGGCCAGGGTGAGCAGGCCCGGTGCGGCGTTGCGGTGGGCGAAGGCCCGTACCTCGGCCAGCGGATCGGCGGCCCGCGCGTGCTCGCCCACCGTCTCCAGTTCCCGCACCGCGAACGTCAACGCCAGGATCCGGTCGGTGACGTCGGGAATGCCCGCGTAGAGCTCGGCGGCGGCCAGGTGCAGTTCCGCGGCGTGCCGGTGGTCGCCGTCGGCGCCGGCCAGCGCCCCGGTGACGGTCCGCAGCGCCGCCTCCGACCAGGGCGTACGGTGACCGACCTGATCCAGCATGCCGCGTACCCGAGCGGCGGACCTGCGGCCGGTGAGGGTGGCCGCCCAACTGGCGGCGGCGATCCACTCGCCGCTGGCCAGCGCCGGCACCGCCGTCCACGCCTGTGCCAACTCGTCGAGCAGGGACACCGCGCACTCGGTGCGCCCCTGCACCGCCCGGCACAGCGCGCCCATCGCCAGCATCGTCCAGTGCAGCCGGTGGAAGCCGCTGCGCCGGGCGGTCTCCAGCGCGGCAGCCACGTCGTCGCCCGCCGGCACCGCTGCCGGACCCGGGGCGGTCGACGAACCGGCGGCCGGCGGCACCGGCTGGCCACGCAGCACCAGCAGGCACGACCGCAGCCCACGGACCTGCATGTCCCAGCTGCCGGTCGGGGTGTCCACGAACGCCTCGGCGGCGGCGAGCAGCCGACCGAAGTCCCCCTCGAACCAGGCCCGCATCGCCTCGCCCGAGTAGCTGGTGGTCAGCGTCTGCCCGCTCGCGGTGCGGGCCGGCGCAGCCGAGAGCAGGGCGTCGGAGCGCAGCCAGTCGCCCTCCTCCCGCACCGCGTACGCGAGGTTCTGGGTGGCCCGGGGCAACGCCAGCAGCTGCCGGCCCCGGCTGAACTCGACGATGGCGTACAACTCGTCCAGGCCGGAGCGGTCGCCGGCCTGGTAGCGGGCGGTGGCGGCGGTGATCCGGGCGTTGGTGCGGATCTCGGTCAAGCCGAGCCGCTCGCCGATCTCGGACGCGGTGTCGGCCGCTGCCACCGCCGCGTCGCGCTCGTAGTTGAGCATGTGCAGCCGACCCAGCTCGGCGTAGGCGTCCGCCTTCTGGGCGCTGTCCGGCAGCGGCTCGAACAGCCGTACCGCGTGGTCCAGGCAGGCCAGTGCGGCCTGCCGGTCGGCGCGCAGCCACGCCGCCTGACCGAGCAGCGTCCAGGCCCGCGCCGCGCACGCCTCGTCGCCGTGCGCCAGCAGCCGGTCGGCCAGCGTCTGCACCTGCTCGGAGCCGCCACCGGAGAGGAACGCGTTGCCGTCACGGTAGAACGAGATCTCCGTGCTCAACAGTTCCAGCTGGAGCCGGCCCACCGGGTCGGAGTCGTCGGCCAGCCCGAGGGCCCGACCCGCGTGCCCGGCGGCAGCGTCCAACCCGTGCAGGGCGTACGCCCGGCGGGCCGCCCGGTGCAGCGCGGCCCGGGCCGGGCCGGCGTACCGGGTGGTGTCCATGCCCAGCGACCGGGCGATCTCGTGTGCCGCCCAGCGGTGATGAGCCAGCACCTCGGCCAGGTCGGTGTCCCGGCTCTGCGACAGCGTGTCCAGCCAGTCCGCCGTGCGTTCGTGCCGGGCCACCCGCTCGGTACGCGGCAACCGCTGGTAGCAGACGTCGCGCACCAGCACGTGCCGGAACCGGTACTCCGGCTGACCGGCCATGGTGGACGCACCCTGCTCGTGCACGAAGTCGCGTTGCTCCAGCCGGCGCAGCGCCCGCTCGACCGCCTCGACCGACTGCCCGACCGCCGCCGCCACCGCGCCCGGCCAGAACTGCACCCCGACCACGGCCGCCGCCAGCAGCACCGCCCGCTCCTTCGCATCGAGCAGGTCGACCCGGTTGGCGATGACCGCGTGCACGCTCTCCGGCATCGGCAGGTCGAGGTGCTTCTCCAGCGACCAGCCCCGCCCCGACTGACGCAACGCACCCTGCTCGATCAGCATCCGGACGTACTCGTGGGCGTAGAGCGGGTTGCCGCCGGCCACCTCGATCAGCGGGGTGAGCAGGTCGGCGGAGAAGGCGGCCTGACCGAACATGTGCGCGTACAACGCGGCGATGCCGGTGTCGCGCAGCGGCGGCAGGGTGATCGTCACCGAGCCGGTGATCGTCCCCGCCCAGCTCGGGTCCCGGTCGACCAGCTCGGGACGGGCGGTGCAGAGCAGCAGCAGCGGCACGTCCCGGGCCGCCGCGCCGAGCAGTTCCACGAAGCGCAGCATGGCGTCGTCGGCCCAGTGCAGATCCTCGAAGACCAGCACGGTGGGGCGGCGGGCCGCCAGCGCCAACAGGAACCGCCGCCACGCCGACTCCGCCTCCTCGGCCGGCAGCGGGGTGCCCGCAAGGCCGACAAGCGGGCGCAGCGCGTCCGCGACCCGGTCCCGCTCGCCGGGGCCGACCAGCTCGCCGACGGCAGCGGCGAGCCGCTGCGCGGCGGTGCCGGCCGGGTCGGTGTCGAGGATGCCCGCCTCGGCCTTGACGATGTCGGCCAGCGCGGCGAACGTGACGTTCTCGCCGAACGGTGGGCAGCGCCCGATCCGCCAGGTCAATGGCTCGTCCACCAGCCGGTCGGTGTGCCGGTGCAGCTCCCGGACCAGCCGGCTCTTGCCGATGCCGGCCCGTCCGAAGACGGTCACCACCTGGGGTCGGCGGTCGCGCAGACTGCGGTGCAGGGCGTTGACAAGCATGCCCAGCTCATGTTCGCGGTCGATGAGCGGGGTGGCGTCCGGTTCCCGGTCGGCGGGCTGCTGGCGTACCGCGGCCAGGGCCAGCCACACCTCGGTGGGTGCGGAGCGCCCGCGCAGGGTGACCGGCGGCTGCTCCTCGTAGCGGATGGTGTCGCGGGTCAGCGCGTGCGTGGTGCCGTCGACGAGCACCCCGCCCGGCGGTGCCACGGACTGCAACCGGGAGGCGGTGTTGACCACGTCGCCGGCCACGATCGCCTGCCCACCGTCACGGGCGGCGGCCACGTCGACAAGCGCCTCGCCGGTGGCCACCCCCACCCGGAAGCGCAGCCCGTCGGTGCCGGTGGGCGTGAAACGGGTGAGCACCCGTTGCAGCTCCAGGCCGGCCCGTACGCACCGCAGCGCGTCGGTCTCGGTGGCCACCGGCGCGCCGAACAGGGCCATCACCGCGTCGCCGATGTACTTCTCGACCACCCCGCCGTACTGGCTGACCACCCGCCGGGCGGCGGAGAAGAACCCGGTCTGCATGCCCCGGACCAGCTCCGGGTCGGCCCGCTCGACGTACGGGGTGAAGTCGATCAGGTCGACGAAGAGCACGCTGACCCGGCGGCGGTCCTCCTGCGGGATCGCCGGGGCACGGTCGTTGCCGGCCCGGGGCGCGCCGCAGGAGGTGCAGAACGCCACGTCGGGCGCGAGCGGGCGCAGGCAGTGCGGGCAGACGGCACCGAGCTCCGCGCCGCAGCCACCGCAGAAGCGGTCTCCGTCGGCGGCGGTGCGTCCACAGCGATCACACTGAGTGGCGATGACACCCTCCACTGGTGAGCCCCGACGCGGGGCGCACGACCGAGTATCGCTGCCCAGCCGAGTGTCGGGTACCGGGCTGTTGGTTTGTGGACACTCCGCCGGGCAGTGCGCTGTGTGGCGCAACGGCTAGATTCAGGCAACCGATTCGTTGATCGTTATCAGAGGGGGGACAGCCTCATGGTGTACGTCATGTTGAGCAGCGACTGGACCGACGGTAACGGCGTCACCCACTTGGCCGGGGACACGGTGGATGTGGACGCCGCGACCCTCGCTCAGCTTCAGGCCCAGGGCATCGTCGGTGAGGTGCCGGGCAAGGGCAAGGACGGCACGGACTGGGCCGGGCCGGGCGGCACCGACTGGGCCGGGCCCGGGAGCACCAAGCCCTGACCGTGAGCTGCACACGGGCGGCGTCGGGACCTGTTCCCGACGCCGCTTTCGTGTTCCGGCTTCGCGATAAGTGCGCGCGGCTGCCGGTCAGCGGTCGCTCATGCCGGCGCGGCGGCGTAGCGCCGGCACGTCGGTGACCACGATCCGGCGGCCCTCGGTACGCAGCCAGCCCCGGTTGGCGAACGATCCGATCGCCTGGTTGACGCTCTGCCGGGAACCGCCGGCCATCTCCGCGAGCTGGCTCTGGTTCAGCTCGATGGTGATCATCGGTGCCTGGCTCTCGCCGGCGAGCCGCACCAACGTCTTGGCGACCCGGCCGGGCAGGTCGAGGAAGACATGGTCGGCGTTCTGTTCGGTCAGCCGGCGGATGAGCGCGCCGAGGGACCGCATCACCGCGTCGAGGATGCGCGGGTTCGAGTGCACCAACTCCATGAAGGCGCCCCGGGACAGGGCCAGGGCGGTGCAGTCCTCGATCGCCTCGGCCGAGGCGGACCGGGTGGAGGCGTCGAGCAGCGAGACCTCACCGAGCACGTCAGGTGGTCGGATCACCGACAGAACGGCCCGTTCGCCGGTCGGCGCGGTGCGGAACACCGCGACCGCACCCCTGCGCAGCACGATCAGCGACTCGCCCGGGTCGTTCTCCACGAACAGCAACTGACCCTTGCGATATGTCCGGGGCACCGCGGCGGCGATCACACGCTGGCGTACCTCGGGTTCCAGCCCGGCGAACATCTCCACACCGGTGAGAGCGTCGCCCGGCTCTGGCAGGCGCATCTCCACGGCCCCACCCCTCCCCGGTCAAGGACCCAACTCGCTCACCGGGTGAGCCTGGCGGCCCTGACAAGGCGGACTGACACCCGATCGGCGTCCGGTAGCGGTACACATCAGATCATGACGGTCCGGTCGCGTGGTGTACACCCCTCAAGTCGCTTGTGTGACAGCTTCAGCTGCGATGTCACCGTTGCGGGTGGCGTGGAAGCGCTCCCGAGGCCTCGCCCCGCTCGTCAGGGCGGTACGGGCGTCGGCGAGGATGGCGGAGATGGTCTACCGCTATTTCTACGACTGCGAATTCATCGAGGACGGCCGCACGGTCGAACTGGTGTCGATCGGCATGGTCGACGAGCACGGCCGCGAGTTCTACGCGGTCTCCACCGAGTTCGACGCGTCCCGAGCCGTGCCCTGGGTTCGCCGCAACGTCCTGGACAAGCTGCCCTCGCCGGCGGATCGGGCCTGGCGTTCCCGTGAGCGCATCCGCGACGAGTTGTACGACTTCCTCGTCGAGCCGCTGCGCGCCGGCAACGGCGAGGAGTTGGAACTGTGGGCCTGGTACGCCGCGTACGACCACGTGGTGCTCGCCCAGCTCTGGGGTGCCATGCCGGCGCTGCCCCGGGAGATCCCCCGGTTCACCAAGGACCTGCGGCAGCTGTGGGACGACCGGGGTCGCCCGCGGCTGCCGAACGCCGATTCGGCGCGGCACGACGCCCTGGTCGACGCCCGGCACAACCTGGCCCGGTGGCGGGCGATGACCGGATCGTAGGTTTGGCCGGTTCCGTCCCGGGCACCGGTTCGGCCTGACGGGGGTCGACGTGAGGGAGCACCGCCATGAGCGAGCGCCAGCATGACTGACGAGGCGATGGCCGTCGGCGCGGCGCGGGAGCGGATCACCGAGCTGATCCGGGCGGCGGGCAGTTGCACGCTCACCACCATCTCGCTCGACGGTCGGCTGGTGGGCCGGCCGATGCTCCTGCAACGGGCGGCGTTCGACGGCGAGCTGTGGTTCTTCGGGTACGCCCGGTCGGCGACGGTGCGGCAGCTGCGGGTCAACCCGGAGGTCGAGGTGAGCTTCGCCGACCCGGAGAGTCAGGTCCGGGTGTCGCTCTCCGGCACCGCTCGCGACGACCACGACCCGACGCGGGCAGCGCGGCTCTGGCGTCCGGAACTGGCCACCTGGTTCCCGGACGGGCCGACCACACCCGGTCTGACCCTGATCGCCGTGCACGTCACCGCTGCCCGTTGCTGGGACCGCACCGGCCGTCGACAGGATCTGCTCGGTGCTGCCGGGTCTGCGCCACCTGGTGCGTCGGCGTTCGCGCCGGGCAGTGTGCCGGTGACGGCCGGTGAACGTCGTGATCACGCTACTGAGCGGTAGCGGGGCGCGGTGTCCGGTCGGACCAGCGGCGACTACAGTCGCAATGACGGCCCGCCCCGGGCCGGCAACGGCGCCGAAGGTCTGACGTGACGCATATCCTGGGGCTTGATCGGGCTTGACCAGATGCTCCCAGGAGGATGAGCGATCATGCGTATCGGCGTGCTCACCGGCGGCGGCGACTGCCCCGGTCTCAACGCGGTCATCCGGGCGGTGGTCCGTAAGGGCGTCGCCAGCTACGGCCATGAGTTCGTGGGTTTCCGGGACGGTTGGAAGGGCCCGCTGGAGGGCCTGTCCCGCCCGCTGGGCATCGCGGAGGTCCGGGGGATCCTGCCGCGCGGCGGCACCATCCTGGGCTCCTCGCGGACCAACCCCTTCAAGATCGAGAACGGCGTCGAGCGGATCAAGGAGAACCTGGCCGCCCAGGGCGTCGACGCGTTGATCGCCATCGGCGGTGAGGACACCCTCGGTGTCGCCACCAAGCTGCACGAGCTGGGCGTCCACGTCATCGGCGTGCCGAAGACCATCGACAACGACCTCGGCGCCACCGACTACACCTTCGGCTTCGACACCGCGGTCAACATCGCGATGGAGGCCATCGACCGGCTGCACACCACCGCCGAGAGCCACCACCGCACCCTGGTGGTCGAGGTGATGGGTCGGCACGCCGGCTGGATCGCCCTGCACGCCGGCCTGGCCGGCGGCGCCAACGTGATCCTGCTGCCGGAGCGGGCCTTCGACGTCGAGCAGGTGGCCGGCTACGTCGAGAAGCGCTTCCAGCACCAGTACGCGCCGATCGTCGTGGTCGCCGAGGGTGCCCAGCCGCTGGAGGGCCAGATGGTCCTGCAGAACCAGGAACTTGACGCGTTCGGCCACGTCCGGCTCGGTGGCATCGGCCAGTGGCTGGCCGAGCAGCTGGAGGCCAAGACCGGCAAGGAGGCCCGGACCGTCGTGCTCGGGCACATCCAGCGCGGCGGCACCCCGAGCGCGTTCGACCGGGTGCTGGCCACCCGGCTCGGCCTGCAGGCCATCGACGCCGCGCACGAGGGCGACTGGGGCAAGATGGTCGCGATGCAGAGCACGGACATCGTCCGCGTCCCGCTCGCCGACGCCACCCGTGAGCTCAAGACCGTCCCGCTGGAGCGCTACGCCGAGGCCGAGGTCTTCTTCGGGAGCTGATCGTGGTTCCGGTGTCGCGGCGGGCCGCCCGGTCCGCCGCGACACCGCTTTCCCGGAGGAGGTACGTCAGGTGTCAGCCGGAGTGCGCACCGTCGCGGTGATCGGCGCAGGCAAGATCGGCGAGTTGATGCTGTCCGGGCTGCTGCGCTCGGGTTGGCCGGTGGACCGCCTGCTGGCCACCGCCCGCCGCCCGGCCCGCGCCGAGGAGTTGACCGCCCGCTACGGCGTACGGGTGGTGGACAATCTCACCGCGGTCGACGAGGCCGACGTGCTGGCCGTGTCGGTCAAGCCACAGGACGCGGCGGTACTGCTTGACGAGATCGGGCCGAAGGTGCCCGGCGGCAAGCTGGTCATCTCCCTCTGCGCCGGCCTGCCCAGCAGCTTCTTCAGCCGCCGGCTGCCCGAGGGCACCCCGGTCGTACGGGTCATGACCAACACCCCCGCCCTGGTGGACGAGGCGATGACCGCCATCTCCGCCGGCGCGCACGCCACCGGGGAACACCTGGCGCTGGCCGAGGAGATGTTCAAGCCGCTCGGCTCCACCATCCGGGTGCCGGAGAGCCAGCAGGACGCGGTGACCGCCCTGTCCGGCTCCGGCCCGGCCTACTTCTACCTGCTGGTCGAGGCGATGACCGACGCCGGCATCCTGCTCGGCCTGCCCCGCCAGGTGGCGCACGACCTGATCGTGCAGACCGCGATCGGCTCGGCGGTGATGCTGCGCGACTCCGGCGAACATCCCGTGAAGCTGCGCGAGGCGGTCACCTCGCCCGCCGGTACCACCATCTCCGCCGTCCGCGAGCTGGAAAATCACGGCGTACGCGCGGCACTGCTGGCCGCCCTGGAAGCGGCCCGCGACCGCGCTCGCGAGCTGGCCGCCCAGGCCGAATGATCCCTCCCCGGGCAGTCGGACAGCTCGGAGTGACCCCTCCTCGGGCAGCCGGACAGCTCGGCGCGGACGCCGGTCAGCGTCGGGTCGCGGATGATCCACTCCGTTACGCCGATATGGCGGGTTCCCTGTGGCGGGGAAACCGCCAGTTCAGCGAAACGGAGTCGATCACGCCCGACGCTGGTATCCCCGGCAGGTCCGGGTGACGCATACTGGCGCGGTGTTCACTCTCGCTCAGGCCCGGCACCTGGTGGCCACCCTGCAACCTCGGATCGACGAGCTGATCCGGGTCCGCGCCGACCTGACCGAGTTGCAGGTCGATCTGACCAACCACGGGCTCAGCGCACTCGGCGGACGACCCGAGCTCAAGGGGCTGGAAGCGCGCCTGCACGCGATCTGCGACGAGATCGGGCAGCACGGCATCGAGATCAAGAGCGTCGCGCCGGTGCTGCTCGACTTCCCCGGCGAACGCGAGGGCCGACAGGTGCTCTGGTGCTGGCTGGAAGGGGACGCCGACGTGCGCTGGTACCACCGCGCAGACTGCGGCTTCGCCGGCCGCCGCCCCCTCTGATCTCCACTGAACTCCGCGCCGGGCACGGGTCCGATGTGGAGGCCACTCGTCCGGTGGCGACACTCGCTACGGTGGGCGTGGATCATGCTTACCAACGGGGGAGGGCACTGAATGTTCGCCGTACGGTTGACCGCCGATGCCGAGCTGCGTCCGCTCAATCCGTGGCACGCGGAGGAGTTCCTGGCCAACCTGGACCGGGCCCGGAAGAACATGACGCCCTGGGTGTCGCCGGCCTTCGTGGCCACCGACCTGGACGGGGCACGGCTGGTGCTCCAGCGTTACGCCGACCGGTGGGCCCGCGACGACGGCGGCATCTGGGGCATCTGGTCCGACGGGACGCTTGTCGGCGGGGTGCTGCTGGTGTCACTGAACGCCGGGACGGGAGTCTGCGAGGCGGGCTGCTGGTTGGAGCCGGCCGCCGAGGGACGCGGGCTGGTGACCCGCGCGGTCAGCCGGCTCATCGACTGGGCGGTCGACGAACGCGGCCTGCACCGGGTCGAGTGGCGTGTCCTCGCCGGCAACGTCCGCAGCATCGCGGTGGCCCGTCGGCTCGGCATGCGTCGTGACGGCGTACTGCGTGAAGTGGTTGCGGGCCCGGACGGGCGGTCCGACCTGGAGATCTGGTCGCTGCTGGCCCCGGAGTGGCGCGCCCACCGCGCCGGTGCGCCGCGCGGTGCGGATGGCGGCGAGCGACTAGAACACTAGGGTATGGCGCGTTCGACGACTCTCGTCCGACCTGCACCGGCCCGACAGGTTCTGCCCGTCGTCGCCGTGAGCACGGCGGGGGCGA
The DNA here is from genome assembly GCF_002879555.1 of Verrucosispora sp. ts21. Classification (NCBI taxonomy): domain Bacteria; kingdom Bacillati; phylum Actinomycetota; class Actinomycetes; order Micromonosporales; family Micromonosporaceae; genus Micromonospora; species Verrucosispora sp. ts21. The sequence continues at coordinate 36,891 of NZ_PNOZ01000051.1, forward strand.
GTGTCGTCGCGCTCGCCGCGCTGGGGGCGGCCGGCCACGGCGGCTACGCGAGCGACCCGGTCGGCGCTGTCGCCCTGGCCGCGGCGGCGACGGTCAGCACCGTAGTGGCTGCCCGACTCGGTCGATCGGGCCACCGCGCCGCGGGCCGGCTCGCCGCCGGACTGGCCGTGTCCCTGCTCGCCTACCTCCTGCTCACCGTCCTGACGGTGGCCGCGGTCGCTACCGGCCAGCCGTGGGCTGCGGTGACCGTCGCGGCGTGGAACTCGGCCTGGATCCCGCCGCTCGCGCTGATGCAGCTCACCGCCTCGGCGGCCGTCCGCACCAGCGGTGCCACCCCCTGGACGCACCGGGTCGTGGGCCTCACGTTGGGCGTGGTCACACTTGTCAACGCGGTACTGACCACGGCGAGCGAACCGTTCGCGGGGCTCCCGACGATCGCGGGGGAGTCGTGGCGTACCGCGCTCGCGCCGGTCGGCGCCGCCGCCACCCTCCTGGGGATGGGCGCGCTGCTCCTGCTGCCGGTGACGCTCTGGCGAGCCGCCCTCGGCTCGCACGAGACCGTCCGGGCACGGCTCGGCATCGCCGCCGCGGCAACCACCGCGGCACCGCTGACCGTCGCCTTCTGCCTGCTCCTCGCCGTCGCCCGGGCACCCGGCGGCGTCGAACCCGCGCTGGGCTCGGTGGCCTTCCTGGTGGCACTCTCGGGTGCCACCGCGTTCGCCGCCGGCTGCGCGCTCGCCGCCGCCCGGGGTGCCGCCGAACCTCGTCAGGTCACCGTCGTGGTCCGCGTCGCCGGTCTGACCGCCGCAGCCCTGATCATCGCCGGCGTCGGCACGATCGTGGCCGCTCCCGGCTCGTCGCTCGGCCCGACCACGGTAGCCCTGCTCGTCTCGGCGCTTACCGTCCTCGTCGGCGGCGCGGCCTGGGTCGCGACGGGCCTGCTGGCCCGAACCCTCACATCCCCGCCGCCTTCAGGACCGGTCGGTCCGGAGACGACGCCGCGAGTCGAGGCGACGATCGCACCGACACATGTCGGAGCCCCGCACCTTTTGCCGTCCGACACGCCGCCCACAGCCGAGGGTTCAGCCGGGACGACGGATGCGGTCACTGGTCCGGACGCGGCCGGTGGATCTGGCGTGGTCGGGACGGCGGATGCGGTCGCTGGGCCCACGGCGGCCGGGGCATCGGGCGGGGGCGGGGTCGGGCTGGTGGCCCTCGGCGGGTTGACGGCGCGGGAGCGGGAGGTGCTCGCTGCGCTTGCCGAGGGGGCCAGCAACGCGGGGATCGCGGCGCAACTGGTGGTGTCCGAGCGTACGGTCGACGCACACCTGCGGGCGATCTTCATGAAGCTCGACCTGACGCCCGGCGGCACCACCAACCGGCGGGTGCAGGCGGCACGGATCTGGCTGGAGCACAGCCGACAGCGCTCCTGAGCAGGAGATTGCTGAAGATAGGTGTTGAGGCCGATGCCGGTGACGGCGGCCTCGGGGCACGGTGGGCCATCACTCGACCGTGGAGGCTGGCACCGTGTCCGTCCCGTACCTGCGCCGCGTCGCGCTCGTCGCCCTGTTCGTCCTGCTGCTCGTCTCGCTGGTCGGCCGGACCGTGTTCATGCTCTGGGAACCACCGTTCGACGGCACGATCCGGTACGACGACATTCGCGAACTGGGCTCGGCGTACTGGCCGATGAACCTCTACCTGGGTGGCCCGGCGTACGCGGTGTCCTGGGTCGCCGTCGCGGTCTTCATCGTCCGGCTCGGCAGGGGACGCGCCGGGGTGCTGAACCTGGTCGGCGCGTTCCTGGTCGGTCTCGGTGGCGTGGTGTTCGCGCTGACGATCACCGCGGAGGTGCTCCCGTTCGCCTACGCGGCCGACCCGGCCGTGCTGCCGGAGGCGCAGGGACGCGCCCTGTTCGACGTGCTCAACGACCGGCTGGACTGGGTGATCCCGGCCATCATCAGCAGCCAGTTGGCGATCGTCGCGGGCATGCTCCTGGCCCTGGTCGGTGCGCTGATCGCGCGGACCATGCCCCGGCCGTTGACCATCGCCGCCCTGGTCTACGCGGTGCTCTTCGTAGCGCTCCCGCTGGCGCAGTTCGGCCGCGCCGTCGTCATCGTCGACTACCTGCTCCAGGTGGCCCTGGTCGCCGCGATCGGCTGGTACGGGCTGCGAGCCGTCGACCGCGAGGCACGGGACACCACCCCGCAGGCGGCCGACGATCGCTCCACCCCGCACACGGAATCCGCCGTCGCGTGACCCGCGCGCAGTCCGCCTGCCGCGTCACCCGCGCGGAGTCCGTTTATCCGTGACCCGCGCGGAGTCCGCCTGCCGGGTGACCTGCGCGGAGTTCGCCCGCCCACGGGACGCGCAGGGGATTCGCCGTCGCGTGACGCGGACCGGGCGAGCGGGTCGGCGGAGAACCGACCCACTGGCCCGGCGGAGAACCGACCCGCTGGCCCGGCGGCGAGCGGTCAGATCCGTTCGGCCTTGGCCAGTGCGGCACGCACCTTGTCGGCGTCGCCGGCGGCCTCCTGCTCCCAGTTCGCCGGGTCGGCGGAGTAGATGGTGCCGTACGCCGGGGTGTCCGGCTGGAACCGCCAGCTGTCGGCGAGCGTGCCGGCGTCCACCGCGTCGTAGCCGATCCGGTCGAGGAAGGCGGTGACGACGGCCTTGGCCTCGGCGTCGTCACCGGCGATCGGCAGCGCACTGCGGTCGGCGGCACCGGCGGGCCGGGCCAGGGCGAGCAGGTGTCGGAAGAAGATGTTGTTGAACACCTTCACCACCCGGGCCTCGGGCAGGTGCTGTTGCAGCAGCTCACTGCTGGTGACGCTGCCCTCGTCCAGCTCGGGGATCTGGCCGTCGCGCTGCGGGTAGTAGTTGTTGGTGTCGATGACGACCTTGCCGGCCAGCGGCTGCGCCGGCACCGCCCGGTACGACTTCAGCGGGATGCTGACCACCACCAGGTCACCGGCGCGAGCCGCGGCGTCGGCGGTGCCCGCGCTCGCACCCGGCCCCAACTCGTCGACCAGGTCAGACAGGGTCTCCGGCCCCCGCGAGTTGCTCAGCACCACCTCGTACCCGGCCGCCACCGCCAACCGCGCGACAGTGCCTCCGATGTGTCCACTTCCGATCAACCCCACGACCGACACGTCAACTCCCATCGACTCGGGCTCTCCCGTCGAACCTACTCGCCAGCCGGACACTTCCGGCCGATCCAGGGTGATCTCCGCCCGACGAGCGTGCGGCGGCGACGGCACCCGAACCCCGGGCGCCGTCGCCGGTGAGTCAGCAGCGGGATGTCAGGGCAGGGTCTTCTCCACGGTGGCGCGCAGCGTGGGGTCGTCGGGGGTGACCGTCGGGGCGAAACGGGCGGCCACGGTCCCGTCCGGAGCGACCAGGAACTTCTCGAAGTTCCAACGGACGTCACCGGTGTGGCCGTCGGCGTCGGGGGTGTCCACCAGGGCGGCGTAGAGCGGATGACGGTCCGGGCCGTTCACCGCGACCTTCTCCGTCAGCGGGAAGGTCACGCCGTAGTTGACCTGGCAGAACTCGCTGATCTCCGCAGCGCTGCCGGGTTCCTGGCCGGCGAACTGGTTGCACGGCACGCCGAGTACCACCAGCCCGCGGTCGGCGTACTCGTCCTGAAGGGCCTGCAGGCCGGCGTACTGCGGGGTGAGACCGCAGCGGGAGGCGACGTTGACCACCAGCAGGGCGCGCCCGCGGTACTGCGCGAGATCGGCGGGGCCGCCGGTGAGGGAGTTGATGGGGGTGTCGAAGACGGACATGGCGTGAGGGTATCGCCGAACGTCGGTTCGCGGCGCGGCGGCTACCGCTCGGTAATGGCCATCCACCGGCGAAGACCCTTCGGGCGGCGCGGGTTTCGCCCGAGCCGACAAATCGATACATCGACATCTTGACGAAGTGGAGTCGCGTGAGTAGCGTCTCATCAACATTTTGGAAAGTTTCCTAACTGTTTGGAGACGCCACATGAAGAGATCGCTCCGCCGGGCCCTCTGGGTCGGCGCCGTGGTCGCGGTGACCGTCGCCTCGGTCCCGATGGCCACGGCGTTCGGCGCCGGAAGTGTGACCACCTCGTTCACCCGGGTGCAGGACTGGGGGACCGGTCACGAAACGAGGGTCACCATCACCAACGGCTCCAGCGCCAGCGTCAGCACCTGGCGCATCGAGTTCGAGCTGCCCTCGGGCACCAGCATCAGCAGCTCCTGGGACGCCGACGTCACCCGCAACGGCAACCGGTACGTGGCGGTCAAGAAGAGCTGGGCCGGCGCGCTCGCGCCCGGCGCCTCCTTCAGCTGGGGTTACAACGGCACTGGTGCGTACCGGGCGCCGTTGAACTGCACCGTCAACGGCGCGGCCTGCGGCGGTGGCACCCCGCCCCCGACGAGCCCGCCGCCGCCGACCACCACCACCGCACCGCCGCCGCCGACCTCGCCGCCCCCGACCACGCCGCCGCCCCCGCCGAGTGGACAGAAGGTGGTCGGTTACTTCGCCCAGTGGGGCGTCTACGCCCGCAACTACCACGTCAAGAACATCCACACCAGCGGCTCGGCGTCCAAGCTGACCCACATCCTGTACGCCTTCGGCAACACCACCGGCGGCCGGTGCACCATCGGTGACAGCTACGCCGACTACGAGAAGGCGTACACCGCGGCGGAGAGCGTCGACGGCGTCGCCGACACCTGGGACCAGCCGCTGCGCGGCACCTTCAACCAGCTGCGCAAGCTCAAGCGGATGTACCCGCACATCAAGGTGATCTGGTCGTTCGGCGGCTGGACCTGGTCCGGTGGCTTCACCCAGGCCGCGCAGAACCCGACCGCCTTCGCCGAGAGCTGCTACAACCTGGTCGAGGACCCGCGCTGGGCGGACGTCTTCGACGGCATCGACATCGACTGGGAGTACCCGAACGCCTGCGGTCTGACCTGTGACGCCAGCGGCCCGAACGCGTTCAAGAACGTGGCCAGCGCGCTGCGTACCCGGTTCGGCTCGTCGGCACTGGTCACCGCCGCGATTACCGCCGACGGCAGCAACGGTGGCAAGATCGACGCGACCGACTACGCCGGTGCCGCCACCCACCTCAACTGGATCATGCCGATGACGTACGACTACTTCGGCGCCTTCAACGCGCAGGGCCCCACCGCCCCGCACTCGCCGCTCTACTCGTACTCCGGCATCCCGCAGCAGGGCTTCTGGTCGGACGCGGCCATCCAGAAGCTCAAGAGCAAGGGCATCCCGGCCAACAAGCTGCTGCTCGGCGTCGGCTTCTACGGTCGGGGCTGGACCGGGGTCACCCAGTCCGCGCCGGGCGGCACCGCTACCGGCCCCGCGCCAGGCACCTACGAGCAGGGCATCGAGGACTACAAGGTCCTCAAGAACACCTGCCCGGCGACCGGCACCATCGGTGGCACGGCGTACGCCAAGTGCGGCAGCAACTGGTGGAGCTACGACACCCCGTCGACCATCGGCGGCAAGATGACGTACGCGAAGAACCAGGGCCTCGGTGGCGCGTTCTTCTGGGAACTCTCCGGTGACACCAGCAACGGAGAGCTGATCAGCGCCATCCGCAACGGCCTCGGCTGAATGTAAGGAAGGGCCCCCTGTTAACGCCTCCGGTAGAGCACGGGCCCCTTGTTAACACTCCGGCAGCTCGATCTTGCCGCGTGTTAACAGGGGGCCCTTCCTATGCAAAAGGCGATAACAAGGGGCCCTTCCTTACATCAGGGCGGGGTGTGACAGACTCGCCGGTCGGAACGGTGCGATGTGCGCAGATGGGGAGGTAGCGATGCGGGTGTACCGGCGCAGCGCCGCCCTCGTCCTGCTCACGACCGCCTCGCTCACGCTTGTCGGCTGCGGACTGATCGGCGGCGACGAGAAGCCGGCGGAGCAGCCCGGTCGGGCACCGGCCGACGAGGCCCTGGCGAAGTCCCGCGAACGGGTGCAGGCGTACCTCGACGCGATGACCGCCAAGGACGTCGCGGCCGGGCGCAGCCAACTCTGCACGGTGTTGCACGAGTCGTTCGACGCGGCGGCGACCGGGCCGAACGGCGACTTCGCCGACCACTTCACCGTGGCGCAGACCGAGATTGTCGACATCCGCCCGGGACCGGTCGGGCAGGAAGTCAGCACTGTGGTAACTGTCACGGTGGGCAAGCGCGAGGCCAGTCGATCGCTGCTGTTCACGGTCACCCGCGACGGCCTGGACTGGTGCATTTCGGGCGAGCGGCCCGGTGGGCACAGCCCGTCTCCCACGCCGACGCCCTGACCTGCGGCAGCGCGCCGCGTCGTCCATCTGCCGGAACCCGGCCCCTCACTGGGCGGTCACCCGGTCGGCCGCCGTACGCTTTCGTCATGCGCCATGAGTGGCATCAGTTGAGTCATCCGGCGGTGAGCAGCCCGGTGTTGCAGACCAGCCGTCCGACCGTCGACTCCGCCGAGGACGAGGCCCTCGGTCTGGACCGTTGGCGGGAGCTGCCCCGCGCCCAGACCCCGCCCTGGGAGGACCCGGCCCAGGTCGCCGAGGTCTGCAAGGTCCTCGACCGGGTCCCGTCGGTGGTCGCCCCGTACGAGGTCGACCAGTTGCGACAGCGTCTCGCGCTGGTCTGCGAGGGCAAGGCGTTCCTGCTGCAGGGCGGCGACTGCGCGGAGACCTTCGCCGACAACACCGAGAGTCATCTGCTGGCCAACGCCCGCACGCTGCTGCAGATGGCGATCGTGCTGACCTACGGCGCGTCGCTGCCGGTGGTGAAGGTGGCCCGGGTCGCCGGGCAGTACACCAAGCCCCGGTCGTTGCCGACCGACGCGCGCGGCCTGCCGGCCTACCGCGGCGATATGATCAACTCGCTGGAGGCCACGCCGGAGGCGCGGGTCGCCGACCCGCAGCGCATGATCCGGGCGTACGCGAACTCCGCCGCCGCGATGAACATGCTGCGCGCCTACCTCGCCGGAGGACTGGCCGACCTGCACGCGGTGCACGACTGGAACAAGGGCTTCGTGCGCAACTCCCCGGCTGGCGAACGGTACGAGGCGATCGCCCGCGAGATCGACCGTGCCCTGGCGTTCATCCGGGCCTGCGGGATGACCGACGACGAGGCGCTGCGTACGGTCACCCTCTACTGCTCCCACGAGGCCCTGGCGCTGGAGTACGACCGGGCGCTGACCCGGGTCTCCGACCGCCGGGCGTACGGGCTGTCCGGGCACTTCCTGTGGATCGGCGAGCGCACCCGGCAGATCGACGGCGCCCACATCGACTTCATCTCCCGCATCGCCAACCCGATCGGGGTCAAGCTCGGCCCGACCACCACGCCGGACGAGGCGATCGAGCTGTGCGAGAAGCTGAACCCGGAGAACATCCCCGGTCGGCTCACCCTGATCAGCCGGATGGGCAACCACAAGGTACGCGACGCGCTGCCGCCGATCGTGGCCAAGGTGACCGCCGCCGGGGCGAAGGTGGTGTGGCAGTGCGACCCGATGCACGGCAACACCCACGAGTCGTCGAACGGCTACAAGACCCGCCACTTCGACCGGATCGTCGACGAGGTGCTGGGCTACTTCGAGGTGCACCGCAGCCTGGAGACCCACCCCGGTGGCCTGCACGTCGAGCTGACCGGTGAGGATGTCACCGAGTGCCTCGGTGGCGCCCAGAACATCGCCGATCTCGACCTGCCCGACCGCTACGAGACCGCCTGCGACCCGCGCCTGAACACCCAGCAGTCGCTGGAACTGGCCTTCCTCGTAGCAGAGATGCTCCGTGGCTGACGCGTGATCGGGTGGCATGACTGTGGCGGACGCGAGGAGTGAGCTTGCGAGCCCCACAGTCGGCAGCTGTCTGGCATGACTGTGGCTGACGGGATGGAGCGTGACATGCCGATTGATCTGCGTTCGGACACGGTGACCCGGCCCACCCCCGGGATGCGGGAGGCGATGGCCGCCGCCGAGGTCGGCGACGACGTCTACGGCGAGGACCCGACGGTCAACGCGTTGGAGGCCGAGGTCGCCGCGCTGTTCGGGCACGAGGCGGCACTGTTCTGCCCGACCGGCTCGATGGCCAACCAGATCGCCCTGCAACTGTCGGTGCCGCCCGGCGCGGAGCTGCTCTGCGACGCCGACGCGCACGTGATCACGTACGAGATGGGGGCCGCTGCCGCGTACGGCGGCATCACCTCGCGGACCTGGCCTGCGGTGGGCGCGGACGTGGACCCCGACGTGGTCGCCGGCATGATCCGGCCCGACGGCTACTGGGCGGTGCCCACCCGGGCGATCGCGGTGGAGCAGACCCACAATCGCGGCGGCGGCGGAGTGATCCCCCTCGACACGTTGCGCCAGCTGCGCCGGGTCGCCGACGAGGCGCAGGTGGCGCTGCACTGCGACGGGGCACGGATCTGGCACGCCCACGTCGCCGACGGGGTGCCGCTGGCCAGCTACGGCGCGCTGTTCGACACCCTCTCGGTCTGCCTCTCCAAGGGGCTCGGCGCGCCGGTCGGCTCGCTGATCGTCGGCGCCGCCGACAAGATCGAGCGGGCGCGGGTGATCCGTAAGCGGATGGGCGGCGGGATGCGTCAGGCCGGCGTCCTCGCCGCTGCCGGCCGGTACGCCCTGTCCCACCACATCGACCGGCTCGCCGAGGACCACGCGAAGGCGGCCCGGCTGGCCGAGGCGATCGCCCCGTTCGGGGTGCTGGCCGCCCCGGTACGCACCAACCTGGTCCCGCTGGACCTGACCAAGGCACCCATGGACGCGCACGCGCTGGCTGCCGCGGCGCGCGCCGAAGGCGTACTCATCTCGGTGCTCGGCCCCCGCACCGCCCGCCTGGTCACCCACATGGACGTCACCGACACCGCCGTCGACCAGGCCGCCACCACCCTCACCCACATCCTCCGCGCCTGACCCCGCTCCTACCCCGCGCCCCCGCGCCCCTCGCGCTCCCACCCCGGGCCGGGCTCCCGCGATCTTGCACTTTTGGTCGCCGAAATGCCCCTTGTGCGGCTTATGCGGCGACAAGAAGTGCAAGATCGCGGGCGCAGGGCGCAGGGCGCAGGGCGCAGGGCGCAGGGCGCAGGGCGCGGGGGAGCGCTAGCGCGCCTGGGCCCCTGCCAGCGGC